>CAJCHX010000625.1 GCA_903970215.1 Acidobacteriaceae bacterium | reverse complement strand
CCCGCGACACCAAGCTCGGGGCCGAGGAGATCACGCGGGACATCCCGAACCTGTCCGAGGAGATCCTGAAGGACCTCGACGAGCGGGGCATCGTGCGCATCGGCGCCGAGGTCGACGCCGGCGACGTGCTCGTGGGCAAGGTGACCCCCAAGGGCGAGACCGAGCTCACGCCGGAGGAACGACTGCTCCGCGCCATCTTCGGTGAGAAGGCTCGCGAGGTACGCGACACCTCGCTCAAGGTCCCCCATGGCGAGTACGGCAAGGTCATCGACGTCCGGGTCTTTTCCCGAGAAGATGCCCACGAACTGCCTCCTGGGGTCAACCAGCTCGTGCGGGTCTACGTGGCCCAGAAGCGGAAGATCTCCGAGGGCGACAAGCTCGCCGGCCGCCACGGCAACAAGGGCGTCATCTCGAAGATCCTCCCGCCCGAGGACATGCCGTTCCTGGCGGACGGCAGCCAGGTGGACATCATCCTCAACCCGCTCGGCGTCCCGTCCCGCATGAACGTCGGCCAGGTGCTCGAGAGCCACCTCGGCTGGGCCGCCCGCTGGGGCTGGGAGGGCAACGAGCTGGCCAAGGCCCCGAAGCGGGGCACCGAGCGCAAGACCCGCACCCGCGGCGAGCCCTCGGTCCACGTCGCCACGCCCGTCTTCGACGGTGCCCACTGGGACGAGGAGGAGGAGGCCGGCAAGCACCCGACCATGCAGAAGATCTTCGCCACGCTCCAGCCCGAGGCCGTCGGGCCCGAGTACGGCGACGGCGGACGGATGATCGGCACCGACGGTAAGACCACGCTCTACAACGGTCGGACCGGCCTGCCCTACGACAACCCGATCTCGATCGGCTACGTCTACATCCTGAAGCTGGCCCACCTCGTGGACGACAAGATCCACGCCCGCTCCACCGGTCCCTACTCCATGATCACCCAGCAGCCCCTCGGCGGGAAGGCCCAGTTCGGCGGGCAGCGCTTCGGTGAGATGGAGGTCTGGGCCCTCGAGGCGTACGGCGCCGCCTATGCCCTCCAGGAGCTGCTCACCATCAAGTCCGACGACGTGCTCGGTCGCGTGAAGGTCTACGAGGCCATCGTCAAGGGCGAGAACATCCCCGAGCCCGGGATTCCCGAGAGCTTCAAGGTGCTCATCAAGGAAATGCAGAGTCTGTGCCTCAACGTGGAGGTCCTCTCCACGACGGGAGAGCAGATCGAGATGCGAGAGCTCGACGAGGACGTGTTCCGCACGGCCGAGGAGCTCGGCATCGACATCAGCCGGCCTGAACGGGGTTCGGACGAGGAAGACGCACGCCGCGCCAGCGAGAGGGGTTTCTAGACATGCTGGACGTCAACAACTTCGAGCAGCTTCGCATCGGTCTGGCCACGGCCGATTCGATTCGGACGTGGTCCAACGGTGAGGTGAAGAAGCCGGAGACCATCAACTACCGCACCCTGCGTCCCGAGAAGGACGGGCTCTTCTGCGAGAAGATCTTCGGTCCGACCAAGGACTGGGAGTGCTACTGCGGCAAGTACAAGCGGGTCCGCTTCCGCGGGATCGTGTGTGAGCGCTGCGGCGTCGAGGTGACCCGCTCCAAGGTCCGCCGGGAGCGGATGGGCCACATCGAGCTGGCCGCGCCCGTGGTGCACATCTGGTACCTGCGCGGCACGCGTTCGTGGCTCGCGTACCTGCTCATGGGCACCGAGGCCCGGGAGGAGCTGAAGGCCAAGCAGCTGGAGAAGGTCATCTACTTCGCCGCCAACCTCGTCACCTTCGTGGACGAAGAGAAGCGCCATACCGAGCTGCCGAACATCGAGGCCGAACTGGCCGAGGAGCTGGCCGAGATCGAGCGGGCCCGCGACCTCGACCTCGACCGCCGCTTCAAGGCGCTCGAGGACGAGCTGGCCCAGCTGGAGAAGGACGGGGCCAAGGACTCCGAGATCAAGGCCCGCCAGCGCCAGGTGGACAAGGAGCTCGGGGCGATCCGCGAGCGGGCCGAGGCCGAGCTGGACCTCGTCCGGCGCTCCTTCGACGAATTTCGCAACCTCCACAGCCGCAAGATCATCGAGGACGAGCTGCTCTGGCGGGAGCTGAAGGACCGCTATGGCGACTACTTCCGCGGCGGCATGGGCGCCGAGGCCATCGCCCAGCTGATCGCCGAGATCGACTTCGACGAGGAGGAGATCAAGCTCCGGGCCGCCATCGACCCGACCGACGGTCGCCGTCCGCTGTCGGTGCAGCGCAAGCAGAAGGCCATCAAGCGGCTGAAGATCGTCACCGCGTTCAACCGCCGCGACGACAACGGCCGGCGGGCCAACGACCCGCGGGCGATGATCCTCGACGCCGTGCCGGTGATCCCGCCGGAACTGCGCCCGATGGTCCAGCTCGACGGTGGCCGCTTCGCCACCTCCGACCTGAACGACCTGTACCGCCGGGTCATCAACCGCAACAACCGGCTGAAGCGCCTCCTCGACCTCGGTGCGCCCGAGATCATCGTGAACAACGAGAAGCGCATGCTCCAAGAGGCCGTCGACGCCCTGTTCGACAACGGCCGCCGGGGCCGGCCCGTCACCGGGCCGGGCAACCGCCCGCTGAAGAGCCTCTCGGACATGTTGAAGGGCAAGCAGGGCCGGTTCCGCCAGAACCTGCTCGGCAAGCGCGTCGACTACTCCGGCCGTTCGGTCATCGTGGTCGGGCCGACCCTCAAGCTGCACCAGTGCGGTCTGCCCAAGCAGATGGCCCTCGAGCTGTTCAAGCCGTTCGTGATGAAGCGCCTCGTCGACCTCGAGCTGGCCCAGAACATCAAGTCCGCCAAGCGGATGGTCGAGCGGCGCCGCTCGCAGGTGTGGGACGTGCTCGAGGAGGTCATCAAGGAGCACCCCGTGTTCTTGAACCGGGCGCCCACGCTGCACCGCCTCGGCATCCAGGCCTTCGAGCCGGTCCTGGTCGAGGGCAAGGCCATCCAGATCCACCCGCTGGTCTGCACCGCCTTCAACGCCGACTTCGACGGCGACCAGATGGCCGTGCACCTGCCGCTGTCCACCGAGGCGCAGGCCGAGGCCCGCATCCTGATGCTGTCCGCCAACAACATCCTGTCCCCGGCGACCGGTCGCCCGATCGTGACGCCGACCCAGGACATGGTGTTCGGGGCCTACTACCTCACCCTGGTGAAGGACGGCATGGCCGGCGAGGGTCGCACCTTCCGCCACCTCTACGAGGTCGAGCGGGCCTACGAGAGCGGGGACGTCGACCTGCACGCCAAGGTGCGCTACCGCCGGCCCATCGTGGCCGTCGGCGGTGACGCCGCCGGCGTGGCCGACCTGCCCGTCGAGGAGCTCGCCGCCACCGGCGAGGGTGACCCGACGTCGGGAGCGACCTCCTACGAGGAGATCGAGACCACCCCGGGCCGGATCATCTTCAACACCACGCTCCCGGACGACTTCCCGTTCGTGAACGACATCGTCGGCAAGCGCAACCGCAGCGTCGGCTCCATCGTCGAGGTCCTGGCCGACCGCTACCACCGGGTGGCGGTGGCGGAGAGCCTCGACCGGATGAAGGACCTCTGCTTCCGCTACGCGGCGCAGTCGGGGCTGACCATCTCGATCAACGACGTGCGCACCCCGCCCACCAAGTCGGAGATCATCACCCGCTACGAGGGCGAGGCGCAGAAGGCCGAGACCCAGTTCAAGCGGGGCATCATCACCGACGACGAGCGGCGCCAGAAGGAGATCGAGATCTGGACCTCCGCCAACTCGGAGGTCGGGCGGGCCATGGAGGACGCCCTCCACGCCATCCCGTTCAACCCGCTCGACATGATGGTGGACTCGGGGGCCCGAGGGAACCCGCAGCAGGTCCGCCAGATCGCCGGGATGAAGGGCCTCGTGTCCAACCCACGGGGCGAGATGATCCCCCGCCCGATCCTCTCGTCGTTCCGAGAGGGCCTGGACGTGCTCGAGTACTTCATCTCGACCCACGGCGCCCGCAAGGGCCTCGCCGACACCGCCCTGCGGACGGCCGACTCCGGCTACCTGACCCGCCGACTCGTCGACGTGGCCCAGGAGCTGATCATCCGAGAGCTCGACTGCGGCTCGACCCGGGGGGTCTGGATCGACGACGTCGTCCCCGACGACGACAAGGTCCGCTCCTACCTGGAGACGAGGATGGACGGCCGGGTCATCGCCCGCGACGTCACCCTCGCCGACGGGACGGTCCTGCCGGCCGGGACGCAGATCAGCCCCGAGATCATGGTCACCCTGCGCGACGACCCGACGGTCAACCGCGTGAACTGCCGGTCCGTGCTCACCTGCGAGGCCGAGCACGGTGTGTGCGCCGCCTGCTACGGCCGGTCCCTCGCCACCAACAAGGACATCGAGCTCGGTGAGGCCGTCGGCGTCATCGCCGCCCAGTCCATCGGCGAGCCCGGCACCCAGCTGACGATGCGGACCTTCCACACCGGCGGCATCGCCGGCGAGGACATCACCCACGGCCTGCCCCGCGTGGTCGAGCTGTTCGAGGCCCGCACGCCGAAGGGCTCCGCCGTGCTCTCCCGCACCTCCGGCGTCGTGCGCGTCGCCGACGAGGACAACGCCCGGCGGATCACCGTGGTCGGCGACGACGGCAGCGAGGACGTCTACAACGTGAACATCCGGGCCAAGCTGGCCGAGGGTGTCCACGACGGGGCCGAGATCGGTGCCGGCGACTCGATCGTCGACGGTCCGAAGGACCCCAAGCAGCTGCTCGACATCAAGGGCATCCGGGAGACCCAGCAGTACCTCGTGAACGAGGTGCAGCAGGTCTACCGGGACCAGGGCGTGTCGATCCACGACAAGCACATCGAGCTCATCGTGCGCCAGATGCTGCGCCGGGTCCTCGTGGCCGAGCAGGGCGAGTCGCCCTTCCTGCCCGGCGAGCGCGTCGACGCCCGCATCTACGCCGAGTTCAACCGTCAGCTCGTCACCGAGGGCAAGCGCCCCGCCGAGGGCCGCAGCGAGCTCATGGGCATCACCAAGGCCTCACTGGCCACGGAGAGCTGGCTGTCCGCAGCCTCCTTCCAGGAGACCACCCGGGTGCTCACCGAGGCGGCCATCGAGGGCAAGTCCGACCAGCTGTTCGGGCTGAAGGAGAACATCATCATCGGCAAGCTGATCCCCGCCGGGACCGGCATGCTGCGCTACCGGGACCTCGAGCTCGACGCACCCGACGCCGAGCGCATGACCTTCTGGTCCTCCGAGGAGGACACCGGAGGCGAGGACCTGGCCGCGTGGCTGGCCTCCATCGGCGGCGACGGCTCCGACGGTGAGTTCGCCGTCACCGGCGACGCAACCGGCTTCGGGGCCGTGTTCTCCGAGCCGCCGGCCGGCTTCGGTGACGGCGGGGCCGAGACCGCCAGCTGACTGAACCGCAGTGACAGAGGTGAAGGGAGGACCGACTCGTCGGTCCTCCCTTCACGTTGCCTGCAAATATGTGGGAGCGGGCGCTTAACGAGCCGTTCATCACCGCGGCACTTTCGACTTGCTATGGTCATCGCAACTTCCAAAGGTGAGCCGTCGCCCCCCCCACAACACTCTGCGAAGCGGCTCGAACCCTCTCGTCGCGGCGCCGTTTCGGTGAGCGAGAGCAGGTAACGAACTGCATGCTGGCGCAACAGTGCCGCGCCCCAATAGTTGCGAGGACCTTCACCGAATGCACCCAGAGACGCATGCCGATGAAATCCGGCTGAGCGGCGGCGCCGCCGTTCGTAGCCCGTCCAGACGCTTTCCCTTCCGCAGTTCAGTCATCGATCTTCGGAGAGATCCGACTCCCAGCGGAAGTCGGGCAACGGACCCGACGAGAAGCTGGGTGTCATCCACGTACTGGATGATCCTTCTCGACCTCACGTGCCTTGCGCTCCCTGCGATCTGGATCTCGGATCACAGGAACGCTCTCCTGGTGGAGGCGATGCTCGCGGTCCTGATTCTTCGGGCTGGTGATCTGTACCGACCGCGCCTACAGGCATTTGCTCTGGATGAGCTACCGAGCTACATCGGCCGCATCGTGGTTGCCGGTGGGATCGTTTCGACGTTCTCGGCGCTTCGCCATCAAGGAGCAAGCCTCGTTGGCCTGTTGGACGGTTCGGCAGAAGCGCTTCTTCTGGCGTGCGGGGGGAGGATCCTGGGCAACTTCGCCATCCGTTGGGCCCGGGCTCATGGGCTTGTTGCCCATTCCACCCTTGTTGTCGGATCAGGTCCGCTTGCAGCCAGACTGGCGCGTACGCTCAGCACCACCCGTCGATACGGCCTCCACCTTGTCGGATACCTGGCGAACGACCCGTTGCTGGAGGTCCCAGTCGAGGACAGCACGGACCTGACCGGCGTGCCCTACCTGGGAGTCGTCTCCTCACTGCCCGGCGTGATATCGAGTACCGGCGCAGAAGTCGTCCTCATCGCCGATGGTGGCTTCTCCGAGCAGAACCTGACGGCTCTGGCACGAACGGCGATCGGCTCGCAGTGTGACCTGTTCCTGGTCCCTCGACTTCATGAGGTGGCTCGACAGAACCCTGCGACGGAGTTGATAGGCGCAGTGCCGGTGGTCCGTTTTGGCCACAGTCCTCGCTACGGCATGAGCTGGAAGTGCAAGCGAGCCTTCGATCTGTGTGTGGCGACTGCAGGTCTGGTCCTCCTGGCGCCGGTCCTGGTGGCATGCGCGGTCGCAACGCGCCTGGACAGCGGCCCTGGCATCCTCTTCCGTCAGACCCGCGTCGGTCGCGACGGGCGCTACTTCGAGATTCTGAAGTTTCGCACGATGACTGCCAGCACCGAGGAGGCGGACACGACGTGGAACATCCGCCACGACATGCGCGTCACGAGAGTCGGACGATTTCTCCGCAAGACCTCTCTTGACGAGCTTCCCCAGCTCTGGAACATCGTTCGCGGCGACATGACTGTGGTGGGCCCGCGACCGGAGCGGCCCTTCTTCGTCGAGAAGTTCACCGCTGAAGAGCCTGTCTACGCGTTTCGCCATCGGGTGCCCTCCGGTTTGACCGGCCTCGCACAGGTGAACGGCTTGCGAGGAGACACGTCGGTCGCCGAGCGATCCCAGTTCGACAACTTCTACATCGAGAACTGGTCGTTGTGGCTGGACCTCAAGGTGATCTTTCGGACTGTCATCGAAGTGCTTGGCGCACGTGGAGGCTGAGTCCAGCGAACAGCCTCAGATCCTCCACGTGACGCAACCCACCGACGGTGGAACGGCCGCTGTGGTGATGGCCCTGATGGCACGCCAGGCCAGTGAAGGCTACGCAGTGAGGCTGATCTGCCCCGTCGGTGACCTCGCTCGTTGGTCGCAGGCCGAGGGCTTCGACACCGTCATTCTGCCGATGGGTCGAGCGCCGAGTCCCCGGGACTGGCGCACCGTGTGGCGGCTCCGGCAGGAGGTCCTCGGTGCTGACGTGGTGCACCTCCATTCGAGCAAGGCGGGTGCCCTCGGTCGGATGGCGGTGGCGCTGCTCCGACGCCGGCAGCGTCCGGTCTGTCTGTTCACCCCGCACGGCTGGTCCTGGTACACCGGCGGACGCCTGTGCTTCGCCTATCGAGCATGGGAGAGGGTGGCCGCACGTTGGGCGACCTTCATCACGGCGACGTCGCAGCGCGAGCACGAGGACGGACGGGCCGTGCTGAGCGATCGTCACATGGAACGCGTCGTGGTCATCCCCAACGGGGTGGATCCGGCGTCCTACTCGGAGCCGGCGACAGAACACCGAGGGGCTGGTCGACTCATTGTCTGTGTCGGTCGACTGTGTGAGCAGAAGGGCCAAGAGGATCTGCTCCAGGCGTTCGCTCTGACAGCCAAGCCACGAGCCCGGCTTCGGTTCGTTGGCGACGGACCCGATCGGGCACTTCTCGAGGCCACGGCCCGAGGCCTCCACATCACCGACGACATCGAGTGGGTAGGAGCTCAGGACCCTCGAGGCCACTACATGGCGGCTGACCTTGTGGTTCTCCCGAGCAGGTGGGAGGGGCTTCCGCTCGTGCTCCTGGAGGCGATGGCCTCCGGCGCCGCAGTCGTTGCCTCCACTGCTGGCTCCGCTGGCGTCCTCGATGATGTCACCGGTGTCGTCTACGACTCCTCCACGGGCCCTGAGGGCCTTGCCAGGGTTCTCGATGCACTGCTCGCGGACCCGGATCGCTGCGCCAGCCTTGGCCGCTCGGCGCGAGCGGCCGTCGTGAACAACTACTCCTTGACCCACATGCAGGAGGGCCACCTCCGGCTGCTCGAGAACGCATTGAAGGGAACGCACGCCCAATGAAACACGCCGTTGTCGGTGACCTGGCCAGTGAGTCGACGGCGGACGATGCGTCCGTGCCGCAGGTGCAAAACCGGAGCGAGTCGGGTCCGACAATCCATGGAACTGAACCGGACCGGGTGTCGATCCTCTGGCGTGCGACACCTTACATATTGCTTGTGACCGCTCTCGTCGCCCTCGGGGTCTACGGCGTGAGCAAGTCGCTGACGCCTCTGTACTCCGCCAGCGCCACTGTCCGCATAACCGCAACGCAGAGTCCCGGCGGCTCGGCGACGGACGTGGCGACGGCATCGAACGACATCGCAGCACAGTACGCCGAGCTCGTGACGAGCGCGCCTGTCCTCGACCCTGCCGCAAAGAGCGTCGGCGCAACGGCGTCCATCCTCAGCGCCCACCTGTCGGCCGGTACCGTCTCGTCGCAGAACCTCGTGCGCGTGAAGGCCCAATCGGCGTCCCGAGGCCAGTCAGCACAGTGGGCCAACGCAGTGGCAACGAGCCTGGCGCACTACGTCTCCACCCAGTCTGCGGCCCAGACGAAGTCTGTCCAGGCAGCACTCGACGCGCAGCTCAAGCCCATCGACGCAAACATCGCGCAGCTCCAGCGGGAGATCGCAGCCGTGTCGTCCACTGCCGTCGCAGGAAGCGCCGGCTACGTGAAGCTGCAGAGCAGTGAGAGCCAGTTGACGGAGCTGCTGACCAGCCGGGCGGACCTGCTGACCACGACTGCGGTCAGCATCGCATCGGACGAACCGCAGGTGCAGGTCCTCAGTGCGGCCGGGCCACCCACCCAGGTCTCGCCCAAGCCGACCCTGTACACGATCATCGCAGCTCTCGGCGCGCTCCTCATTGCGTCCGAGATTGCGTTGCTCGTGGCCCGCCGCCGGAGCCTTCGCGGCGTCTGACCTTGGCTCTGGCCAGGAGAAGGGATCCAATGCAGGCTGGCTACGGCGGCTTCCTCGGTAACCGCTCCATCCTCGTTCTCAATCGACAGAGCCTCCGCATGCTGCTGGTGGCGCTCCTCGCCGCGCTCTTCGTGGCCGCCACGACGGGTCTCGTCGGTCGCCACGTCTTCCATCAGGCATCCAGTCTCAAGTACGACCTCACCGTCGCTGGTGCGCTCATCGCCCTCCTGGCGCTTCTTGACCGTCGGCCCGCCCGGATAGCGATCTGGGTCCTCGTCCTAGCCGCGCCATTCGCCCCTTACGTCATCACGATTCACGGCCAGGCGGTGTCGGCTCTCCTGGCGGCAACCGTGTTCGCTGTCGTCGTCGTCCTGGCGGAGGGACCGGTGGACGATGGCCGGCATCGTCGGAGCAGCCTTGCGACTGCTGCTCCATGGATCCTTCTGTTGCTTGCCATCCCGGCGGTGCTCAGCGCGAACCCGCAGACGAAGATCGTGTACCTCCTGACCCCAGTCGTGCTCGGTTGGGTGGTCTTTCGGGTATGCCGGCTGTACCCGGACGGTAAGGACGTGGTCGTCTGGGCGCTCCTCGGAAGCGCCTCGCTGCAGTCGGCGCTCTCGCTCGTCCAACGTTCCACAGGGCACGCGACGAACCTGTACGGCCAGGGGACCGCCTCCTACTCCTCGTCGTACTTCTTCAACTACGGGAAGGTCGCCCGCACCACGGGAGCGTTCTTCGACCCGATCTCACTCGGGAACGTGCTCGCCGCCGCGCTGCCATTCGCTCTTCTCATGGCGATCCGACGGGATCAGCAGTTTGGCCGTCGTGTGGCGGCCATGGGGCTGTGCCTGTTGCTCGGCGCAGGGCTGGCGGTCAGTTTCTCCCGTGAGAGCTGGATCGCGGCGGCGGCGGGTTGCGTCCTCGTAGCCCTGACCAGTCCCCGTGGCCAGCGGCGTCGAGGTGTCGCACTCGTCTCAGTCCTGCTCGTCGGGGCCGGAGCGCTCGCCGTGTCCCTGGACGGAGCGGCCATCTCGAGCCGCTTCACCTCGATCATCCACCCGGACACGGTGAAGGCCAGCAGCGGCGACACCAATTCGGAGCGCATCAGCATCTGGTCGGAAGCAGTGGGCACCTTTGAGAAGAACCCGCTCGTCGGCGTCGGCCTCGGAGACTTCACCACCTACCAGTCGAGCCTGTCTCCTGCGACACCCCTGTCTGGTGATACCCAGAACGTGTACCTTCAGTATCTCGCCGAGGCGGGCCTTCTCGGCGGTGTCAGCCTGGGGCTGCTCCTCATCGGCGTCGCGGCTGACGTCGTCGCAGCCGGCTCGAAGGACCCGGTGCGTCCGGCACTGGTCGGATCCGTCGTCGCAATCGCCATCTGCTGGATCACCGACGTCACCGTCAACTACACCGCCGTGGAGGCGAGCGTCGCCATCGTCCTCGGCCTCGTGGTGGCAGCGGGCTCTCGACCGGCCTCACGGGCCCCGGTCTCGCTGACGGGGGAGAGCTGATGCGGGTCGTGCTGGCGACGTCCGTCGGCCTCGACGGAGGTGTCTCACGTCATGTGCTGGACCTGGCCAGAGGGTTGGGCCAGCGCGCTGACGTGAGGGTGGCACTGGCACTCCCGCATCCGGTGCCCGAGGAGCGCAGGCAGGCGCTCGCCGCGTTCGAGATCCTTCCCTTCTCCTCCCGTCCGAAATGCGACATCTGGCACGTGCACCTCGGGGACACCTTCGATCGGACGGCCCTGGCTGAGCTCCTCCGACGCCGTGCTCACTTCGGGCGCTCGGTCATCACGGAGCACCTGCCGCGATCGAATGCCTCTGACTCGACTTTGAGCGCAGACTCACCGACGCCGGGAGCACAGGCGGCCAAGACCCTGTTCAAGCGGACCGAGTTCGCAGCAAGCGCAGCCATCGTGGCTGTCAGCGAAGCGTCGGCCTCCTTCCTCCGTCGCCGATATCGAGGCCGATCGAGTCGGGTCACCGTCGTGAGGAACGGTGTGTGCGCATCGGACAGCTGGTGCCCCCCGCCAGCCGGCGCAGGGCGCTACGTGGCGCTGGGCAGCCTCATCAGCCAGAAGGGCTACGACGTTCTGCTCGACGCTGCGGCGATCGCGCAGGAACCCTGGACGGTCCGGGTCTTCGGGGAGGGTCCCCACCGGCAGTCATTGGCGCAGCGTGCGGCGCAGACGCACGGGCGCGTTCGCTTTGAAGGGTGGACCTCAGCCCCTCGGGCGGAGATCGAGGCCTCGCACGCTCTCGTCGTGCCGTCGCGGTGGGAGTCGGCTCCCTACGCCGTTCTGGACGCCATGGAGCGCGGCCGGGCCGTGATCGGCTCGGCGGTCGACGGCGTCGATGAGATGGTGGAGGACGGCCGCACCGGAGTCTTGGTGCCGCCCGGCGACCCGGCCCGATTGGCCGAGGCCCTCGACGGACTGGCCCGTCGTGTGGACCTGGCGGCGGACTTCGGCTCGGCCGGCCGTCGTGCGGTGGTCGAACGGTTTCGACTTGACGAGATGGTCGAGCGGACCCACGCCCTCTACCAGCGCGTGCTGCCATGACCGGTGAGCGCAGTGTGCGGACCGGTGGCCCGCTCCATGTGGTCTTGGTGCACAATGTTGCGGAGGGAGGGGCGCACCGCCGGATGGTCGAGCAGCTGCGGGAGCTCGACTCGAGGGTGACAGTTCAGGAGTGCGTGCTGCAGGGAGCGGCCCCGGTGACCGAGGATCCGATCGTGGTGCCGCTGGACGAACGCGCCGGCTCGGCACCCGGGTGGAGGAGGCCGGTCAGTCGCTACGTCGACCTCCTGCGTCTCATGGTCGCCTATCGGCGGCTCGCAAGGGTGGTGCTCAGGGCAGGGTGCGACGTCATCTGGCTCAACCCCTGCAGACGGATTCAAACGCCATGGCTCGGGTCCCGCCTCGCTCGCCGCTGCTACTACTACTGCGACGAACCACGACGGATCGACTACGACCCATCGGTTCGCGCATCCACACGCCGGCGCACCCGGATCCCCTACTGGCCGCTGCGGATGGCCGAGCGGATGTTGGACCGTTCGACGGCGACTTCCGTCGCTGCCTGCGCCGCCAACTCAGAATTCAGCGCAGCCGAGATCCGCTCCGCCTACGGCCTGCGGCCCACCCTCGTCTCCTGCGGAATCTCCAGCCTGTTCACCGGCAGACCGACAGGATCGGGAGACCACCTCCTCTCAGTGGGCGCCCTGATCCCATCCAAGGGCCACGATCTGGCCGTGGAGGCAGCGGCGGACTGCCAACTCGGGCTTCCGCTGCACATCGTGAGCCGACGCGACGCGCCGGCCGAGAGACGGCGCCTCGAGTCTTTGGCCGAGCGCCTGGAGGTGAGGTTGACCATCCACGTCGGGGTGACGGACCTGGTTCTGAGGGACCTCTACCGGGATGCCCTGGCAACCCTCTACCTTGCTGAGCGCGAGCCATTCGGCCTGGCGAGCATCGAGGCACAGGCTTGCGGATCGCCGGTCATCGTGTCCGCGGAAGGTGGCCTCCCCGAGACCGTCGTCGATGGCCAGACCGGTTTCGTGGTCCGTCGCGGGACTGCAGAGGCAGCTCAGCGCCTTCGGGCCCTCGCCGAGCGCCCCGAGCTGCGGCTGCGGCTCTCGACATGCGCGTCGACGACGGCCAGTCGGTGGTCCTGGAAGGAATCCGCAGCTCGTGTCGCGCTTGGCCTGGCGGAGGTCGCCGGGTGACACCAACTTCTCTGGTCTGGTGTGCCAAGAGCACCTGGGATCCTGCCATCAGGCGGGAGCACCAGCTCGCAGTGCAGGCAGTCACAGACGGCGTCGACGTGACCTTCATCGAGAGGCCTACCGATGTTCGGGCGCTGCGGACCGTCGACCCGGTCCGGTTCAGCCGGTCGCTACGTCGCCCGGCCCGCATCGAGTCAGGTACCGGGGTGGAAGTTCTGGCGCGAGGGACCGTCGTCCCCGGCCACCTCAACCGAGTTGCAGCCGAACTCGATGCCGCGCTCCTGTCGACCGTCGTCGGGAGGCTCGATGTCAGTGGCCAGACATTCGTCTGCCAGACACCATGGCAGTGGACGGCGCTCAGAAGGGTGCACGGGCGAAGGATCTTCGACTACTCCGACGATTGGGCTGCCCTGCTCCCGCCCGGCCGCCGAAGGTTTCTCCTGGAGCGTCTGGCGCGCATCACCGACGAGGCAGACGAGATCGTCGTCGTGTCGTCGGACCTTCTCCGCTACTTCCCTGGTCGACAGCCCCACGTCATCGAGAACGGCACATCCAGCGACGTCCTGGCGCAGCACCC
Source organism: Acidobacteriaceae bacterium (assembly GCA_903970215.1). Taxonomy (GTDB): domain Bacteria; phylum Actinomycetota; class Actinomycetes; order Mycobacteriales; family Mycobacteriaceae; genus Tsukamurella. The sequence continues at coordinate 16,568 of CAJCHX010000625.1, read as the reverse complement.
GTCGAGCCCACCGGAGGCGCTTCGGATGGTCTACGTCGGAACGCTGACCGAGCGGTTCGACGTCAGCCTCGTATCGGAGGTCATGGGCCGTCTCCCGTCCTGGCGACTCGATCTCTACGGGGACTGTCAGTACCCGAGAAGTGGCGCACAACCCAACCAGGAGCTGAAGGACCTCCTCGGTCGCTTCGATGGGCGGGTTCAGTGGCACGGTCGTGTGCCGCGGGCAACCGTCGGGTCCGTGATCGACTCCGCCCGGGTGTGCGTCATACCCAACCGACCCGAGCAGTCCAGAGGGCAGAGCTCGATGAAGCTGTTCGACTACGCCAGCAGAGGAAGGCCGATCGTCGCAGCGGTCGGCGTGGCGCCGGTCGGGACGGCTCGGCCTCCCGGTCTGTTCGAGCCGACCGGCGTCGATGAGTGGATCACCGCAATCGAGTCGGCCGCCGGCGGGTCACCCGACGTCGCACACGCTCAGCTGTCCTGGGCCGGATCACAGACCTGGGAGCGGCGGTGGGCCGCCTGGTCACAGGTGGCGCTCGGTCGTCTCCGAGAGCGGTCGATGTGACCCCGTCGGCGATCGAGGGCGAATCACTGCTGAACGGCACTGCGGCGGGATCGCATCCGGGTGAACCACTGCCGCCGGCCTCCGAGGACGCGGCCCTCAGCTCCCGCATGGCAAGGTCCGCCTCCACGCTGGTCGTGCGCCAGGTGGTGGTCCAGCTTCTCTCCGCTGCCTCCACTGCGGTACTGGCGAGGGTGCTCGGCGTGGCCTCGTTCGGTGCCTACTCGGCAGGGATGGCCACGTACTACCTGCTGCTGTCGGTGTGCGATTTTGGCTTCGGCACGGTACTCGCCCGTGAGCTCGGTGCCGGTCGCCCGGATGACGGCTCGCTGGCCCGTTCGATGCTCCAGGTGCAGACGGCGTGGTCCGTCGCAGTCGCCTGCCTTGGGGCAGCGATCGCTATCGCAAGCGGGCTGGGCTTGCAGCGCTCCGATGTGCTCCTCGTCCTCGTGCCCACGATGGCCCTTACGGGGTTCTCGGGTGCCCGACAGGTGTTCTACGCCAACTACAAGACATCCACCCTTGGCCTGGTGGACATCATCGGCAATGTCGGTTTGTCTGTCGCCGTTACGGCAACCGCACTGTTCACGAAAGACCCTGTATGGATAGCAGCGGCGTTCTGCTCGCTGGCACTGATCAATACCATCGCGGTCAGGGTGGTGGCTGGCCGCTACCTGGATGCCGGCGGACCGACTCGCGAGGCACGACGCCGGCTCCTGCGGATGGCCCTGCCTCTGGGTGCTGCGTCGCTGTTGGCCAGCGCGTACTTCACCCTCGACCTCAGCATCGTCTCGTATCTCGTGTCCAAGCAACAGGTCGGCTTCTACGCCGCAGCTACCAAGGCGCTGACTGTGCTCGTGACGATACCCGGTCTGGTCATGACGGCTGCACTGGCTGGCCTGTCGAAGACGGCCGCCGACCGTGAGCACCTCGGGCAGCTGGTAGCGCGTGTGTGGCACTGGCTCAGCGCAGTGGTCCTTCCAGTCTGCGTCGCAGTGATGGTGTTCGCCGGTCGGCTCGTCGAGCTCTACTTCGGCGACGACTACCGCCCGGCCGTCGGCCTGGTCAGGATCCTTGCGGCTTCGGCGATCATCGCCCTCCTGTCGAACGTCTTCGGGACCGCGATGGTCGCCGCTCACCGGACGCGTTGGCTCGTGGTCCAGGGAACTGCGGCACTGGTCTTCAACGTCGCTGGCAACCTGCTCCTCGTGCCACGGTTCGGTGTCACGGCGTCTGCGTGGCTCACGGTCGCGACAGAGGCGCTGGTCTGTGTTGGATCCGTGGTCGGAATCAGGGGGCGGCTGTACTTCCGACCACTGATCCGGCGATCGCTCGCTCCTGTCACTGCGGTAGCAGGACTGGTTGCAGTCGGCGTGCCGCTGGCGGGCCACGTCTTCGTCGGGATCCCGGCCTCCGGACTCGCGTTCCTCTTCATCCTGGTCCTCCTCGGCGGCTGGCCCGAGGATCTCCCCCGCATCGATCTGCGCCGGCACCGGCCGAGGCCGATGTCGAGGTTCGGATCTCACTTTCGGAGGGCCAAGAGGACGGAGAAGCCCGGCCGCCCGGTGTCGCGATGACTTCGGTTCTTCTCGCTCGACCGGCGACCGGGGGGATCGGCGATGTCGGCGCCGCCTGCGCTCGTCAGCTCACCCTGCAGGGTGTCGTCGTCGAGGAGGTCGTGCTGGCGAGCGGGACCAGCCCGGCGCTAACCGCGCTTCGTGCGGCTTGGGCCAATCGACGCGCGATCCGCAGATCTGATCACGTGCAGATCGAGCTCGGCATCCTCGCTCTGCCCTCCTTCTGGTTCGCTGTTTGGTCAGCGTTCCTACGCAGTGACCTGCTCGTGGTCGCTCATGATGCCCCCGTGCTGGTCAAGAGCCCCGGTTCGGGACTCATCCGCACCGCCCCCGGCCTCCGTGACGCGATCGCGCACCGCGTGCTGGCCCCCCTCCTCGATAGGTCCCTTCTTCGGTGGGTCCATGCCCGCTCGGCCACGTTCGCAGTGTTCAACTCTGACGTCGTCGCTCCGTCCGAGGAGGCGGGCCTCCACGACATCCGAGTCGTCCACCACGGCGGGACGCCGCCAGACACGGGAGCGAAGCCCTCTGCGGGCGACTACGTCCTGCAGATCGGCTACCTCGGACCGAAGAAGGGCGTCGGCATCCTGCTCGACGCTTGGAAAACCCTCGGGCCTGCCACGCCGCTCCCGCTCTGGATCGTCGGCGAGGCTGCCGACGAGCAGTGGTGGCGTGGTCAGCGAGCGGTGGTCGACTCCCTGCCGAACGTCCTGCCCTGGACAGGGTGGGTGTCCGACGAGCGATTCGAGGAGATCCTGTCGCGAGCCGCCGTCGTGGTCATACCGTACGAGGCCTCGAACCCCGCCAGCGGGATCCTGACCAAGGCGAAGCTCCATGGCCGCGCCATCGTCGCGACCCGCGTGCTCGCGGTGAAGGACCAGCTGGCCGACGGCGTCGACTCGATCCTGGTGGAGCCCGGGGACTCGGCCGAGCTGGCCCGGGCACTGGACCTGCTTCTGAGCGACGCCGCTCTGCGGGACCAGCTCGGCGCAGCCGCCGCCCGGCGTGCGGTCCTGGAGCACAGCTGGTCCCGTCACGTTCGTGATCTCTACGGTGCGATGCTGCCGTGCGATCCCGAGGAGGCTGTGGCGTGCGGGTGACCCATGTGAGCCCCAAAGGGTTCGGTGCCGATGGGATCGTCGGGGGCGGAGAGCGGTACCCGCACGAGCTGGCGACGGCGATGGCCAGGAAGTGCCCGACCCGACTCGTCACCTTCGGTCCTCGCAGTGCACGCAGGCAGGAGGGGCCGTTGGACATCGTGACGCTGCGAACGGTGGGGCACTGGAAGGGCAACGAGGTCAACCCGGTCTCGCTGCGCCTGCTGCGGCCGTATCTCGACGCGGACGTCATCCATGTCCACCAGTGGGAGAGCACCGTTGCGAACGAGGTGATCCTGCTGGGGCGGGCCCTCGGGAAGCGGGTCTTCGTGACCGACCACGGAGGCGGCGGGATCAACTACTGGCGCCGTCTTCGACTTGACCGACTCGTGAACGGGTTCCTGTCGGTCAGCAAGCACAGCGCCTCCTACTATCCCGAGTTGGTCGACCGGACGACTGTGATCCTCGGTGGAGTCGACACGCAGCGCTTCTCCCCGGCGCGGCATCCGCGCGAACGACAGGCCCTCTTCGTCGGTCGCCTGCTCCCCCACAAGGGGATCGACACCCTTGTCCGAGCGATCACGGATCAGACACCGCTGGTCGTCGTCGGGCGTCCATACGACCCCATGTTTCGTGATCAGCTCCACGCTCTGGCCCGGAACAAGCCGATTCGCTTCGAAGAGCAGATGGATGACCAAAGCCTCGTCCGTGAGTACCAACGCTCGCGCGTCTCGGTCCTGCCGACCGTCAGCCGGGGACCCGATGGAACGGCCCTGAGGAAACATGAGTTGCTCGGACTGGCGCTCCTCGAGGCGATGTCCTGCGCCACGCCGGTGATCTGTTCCGACGTCGGCGGCATGCCCGAGCTGGTCGACGACGGAGTGAACGGCTACGTCGTTCCCCCTGGTGACGTGGGGGAGCTTCGGAAGCGGCTGGAGCTTCTGCTGGAAGTCGGTCCGGAGTGGGAGGCGATGTCGGCGGCAGCCCTCCGCTTGGCGCAAGCGAATTCGTGGGATCAGGTCGCCGACCGCTGCCTCGCGCTGTACGCGTCGTGAGTGTCGCTCTGCTCGGGGAGATGGGGGAGTGGAGCGCGTCGACGAGGTTCCGGCTACTGCAGCATCGCGAGCCGTTACGAGTTCTGCTTGGTGGGGTTGATGTGTACCTGCCGGACGACCGGCCCCACCGCCGAGAGGGTCGGGTTGGACAAGTCAGTTTCTTCGCCAGTCATGCCGCTCGCTACCTCCGGCACTGGCAGATGCTGCGTCGTGCGGTTCCGAGCTACGACGCTCTGCTCGTGCAGCGGGGGCTGTATCCCTTGGGGCCTGGCGCGATTGCCAGTGTGGTCGAGGACTTCAAGGGAACTGTCGTGTACGACCTCGACGATGCACTTCTAGAAGTCAAGCCTTCGCTCGCATCCAAGAGCGGCGTCGCGCGTTGGCTGTACGGGTCGCAGCAAGCCAGACGACTGCTCGGGCGTGCGGATGCCGTGACCGTCAGCACGCAAGCCCTGATCGAGATGCTGCCAGCCAACCTTGCGACACGGGCGACGGTGCTGCCCACGGTGCCTGATCCGTCCACCTACGCTCAAGCTGAGCACCGCCTCGCCGGTGGGGTCATCGGCTGGGCTGGCACGAGTGGCAATCTGCTCTACCTCGACCACCTCCGCTCGGTCGCAGAAGCGATCCAGGAACGTGGATTGGGCCGTTTCGAGGTTGTCTCATCCAAGCCCTGGTCCGGCGCGGCCTCGTTCCGGCCCTGGCAACTCGATGACGAGCGCGATCTCTTCGCGAGGTTCGCGATCGGTGTCATGCCGCTCCCCGACACTGCCTACACACGCGCGAAGGCCGGATTCAAGCTCCTCCAGTACATGGCAGCAGGGGTTCCCGTGGTCGCCAGTCCCGTTGGCGTGAACTGCGCCCTCATCGAGGACTCTGGTGCCGGATTTCTGGCGGACAGTCCGGCCGAGTGGCTTGCGGCACTGAATCGTCTCCTCGAGGATCCAGGCCTTCGCTCAGAGCTGGGGGCGAAGGGTCGAAGCTTCGTGCAGCGGTTCGCTGACCTGGAGGGACAGTCGCAGAAACTAGCTGAGCTGCTTCGTGGATGAAGCCTCGGGAGCGTTGATGAGAACGACGGACGACTTCTGAGCTCGAACGAGAGCCCCATCCGGGACAGGGAAGCTCACGACGGCGTTTGCGCCGACATTCACTCGCGACGCGACCTGGACACCGCCGATCACCACGGCGTGCGGTCCCAGAAAGACGTCGTCCCCGAGCACCGGGGACCCGCCTCTCCCGTGCCCGAGGGTCACCCCCTGCATCATCGAGCACCGCGCACCGACGACACAGTTGGGTCCGACGACAACGCCGACCGGGTGGTTCAGGCGGAGGCCCCCGCCAACGACGGCACGGGGAGAGAGGTCGGAGCCGGTGAGGGCGGACGAGACCATTCGGACGACAGCCGCGAGTCCTGGGGAGCGCTGCACCACGACCTGAGAGAGCCGAAACAGCCCGACGGCCTGAAGACGTGGGAGAAGGAGGACGCGCAGCATCAGCGCGAGTCGTGACGCAGGCGGATCGGTCGCGTCACGCTCGTAGGCGGCCAAATCCTCGCAGAAGGCCTTCCAGCCGCTGCTGGTGGCCTCATGGGTCTCAACCATGTCAGCCTCCGATCCCTGGCCAGTCGGGAGCATTCATGATGAGCGCACCCAAGTCGTACTGGGCGCCTCTGCCGCCGGGCACCTCGTTTCCTGTGAAGGCCTGTCGATAGCTGTTGTAGGTGGCAATCCACTGGTTGAACACGTCGGCGGGCGACAAACCACCGCGACCTCCTTTCCAGTACAGCGTCTGCAGCACGGGCGAGGTGAAGGACTCGGTCAGGCTGTGCCGGGTGCCGTTGGTGGCGTCGTAGACCCACGTCGAGGAGCAGCGGGAACGACACTGGTTGTACAGCAGATTCGTAAGCCGGAGGATGTTGGCGTCGCCGCTGTAGGCCCAGAGTCGCGTGGCGATGGTGGCTTGAAACTGCGCGTAGTCCGGATCGAAGCCCGTCGCTATAGCTCTTGCTGAGGTACTACCGGCGTACGCACGGCCGGCGCTGTTGTCGAACGGTATGGAGAAGCTCGTGGCGGACAGTGGCGTGGGGTTCCAGGCACCGTTCGCGCCCACGGCATTGACGGTGACACCAGTGATGATGACGCGGTTCCCTGGGTCGCCCAAGGTTGGCGTGATGCCCCCGAGCGGCCCGCTGAGGGTCACCGTCGCCGGACTCGTGGCGCTGATACCTGTGATGTACACCTGCAGCGCGCTCTCCGTGAGGTACCCGACCCCGTCCGACCAGTCTGCGGCCTGCGGAGCAACCGTCGTGACAAGACCCATGCCGACCGCGTTGTTGTGACTGCTGGGTACGGCGATGCTGCTCGGATCGACGAGCCAGTCGTACTGCTTCTGATAGAGCGAGGACCACTTAGGGTCCCCGGTCAGGCGGGAGGTCAGCCAAACGAGCAGAAGGTTCTGCAGTTCGATGTTCCCATTCGCGTAGTACGGAAAGTAGCTACCCAGAAAATAGCTGTTCATGTATTTGAGCAGTGATGCGAGCCAGGCGTCATGGGTGCTCGGATCCAGGTTGTCGCCCAAGAGCAGCATCGTCTGTGCGAGTTCGATGGGAAAGAACTGTCCGGGCGTGCCGTCGGTCCCGTAGTACCCGTTGGATTGCTGCATCTGGGCGATGCCACCGTCGATGATCTCCACGGCCGCCCGAGTTAGCCAGGATGTCGGCGGTGCCGATCCGTACCGAGACAGGATCGCACACGTGGTGGCCCAGCCTGCGAAGGTCCGCCAGAACGTCGATGACGGATTCGGGACACCGGGTGAAAGAAAGCCGACACCCAGCTTCGTCATCGGATCGAGGTAGCAGAGGTCGTCGGGGCTCGAGTTCCGCAGCGAGAACGTCAGGAAATCCCAGGACAGGCAGGCGGCCTCTTTTGCGTAAGTCACTGGCTGGGAGCTGCTGCTCATGGGAAGGAACGGCTGCTGAGCGACTCGACCTGCGTAGCACCCCGGATGGTGGAGGTCGGAACCCTCCTGCACGGTCGCCTCGTTGACGTTGCGTTTTCCGCCGCAGCTGGCACACCGGTCTCCGAGCGGTGCCGCCGAGACTGCAGGGATGGCGGCCTGCTCGAAGTCGAAGGTCACCGCCTCCGAGGGAGGTGGGCTCAACGTGCCTTGGGCGAACAGCTCGTAGCACTCACCCGCGTTGATGCCGCGATCGAGGATGAAAAGCCCTGCGATGGACGCGTTGGAGAACGCCTGGCCCGTGCCGAGAACTTGCAGAGGAGAGGAGCTGGAAGTGATCACGCCACCGACCTTGCGCACGCTGGTGTCACGGATGCCGTTGATCCAGAGGACCTGATCAGCGCCGTCCCAGGAGCTCACGATGAGATAGGGAACCCCCAACCGCAGCTGGGTCACCGTCGAGGGCTGACCGGAGCCGAGGAGGGCACTCCCGGTGGTGGCGACCACCGCTTGGACCTGCATTCCGGGGAGCACGCTGAGCCGGTAGCTGTTGAACCGGCTGACTGGCAGGACCCCGTTGGCCGCCGTCGAGAACTGGATCCAGCAGCCCAGCGTCACCCCGCTAGTTGCCGCGAGAGTGGTTCCCGTCGGCGCCCCGATCTCCTGCGCCCACTGGGTCGAACCGTCGCCCTGAAACGACCGAGGGATCCCAGCGCAGAGCTGCGGCCCGCTGGAGTTGCCACCACCGGAACGGTAGGCCAAGGGAACGTCCCCCGGTCCGAGGTCCTGTGCCGTGGAAGAGCCAGCGGCTTCGTCGAGTGGCCAAAATCCTGCCAGGCCAGAAAGACCGAGGACCGTCGAGGCGTAGGTCATGCTGCTCCGTCGTGAGTGATGCTCAGGGGGGACGAGCGGGAAGCGGTCAATTGACCCGCAGGAAGTCTCACCCACTTTAGTGAGACTTTTGGAGGCGGCTCGCCGGCGGGTGCTGGGTCAGCATCAGTGTACGGACAGGAAAAGCAGGTACGTGGACACCAGGATCCTCCCGCCTACTCAAGGCCCGTTGTGGCCCCGTCGAGGAGTGGGTCATGGAACGGGAAGGGCTATGGCCTGCACGGCGGTCGATGCCACTTCTGAGCCGTCGTCGATTCCTCGGCTACGCCGGTGGTGTGTCCGGAGCGATGCTCCTGTCGAACGTCGCTTCGGGCCTTGGAGGAGCGGTTGCCGGCGCCAGCACTGTGCCGAACCTCGTCGTGACGGCCCTGCACGTTCCGGGTCACGTCGTCTCGGGTCAGTCCGTGACGCTACGGGCAACGGTCCGCAACCTCGGTTCCACGGCTACCTCCCCAGACGAAGGCGTGGGTGTCACGTTTCGACTGGAGGGAAGCGGTTCCACCTGGAGTGGATCCTCGAGGAAGGTGCTGCGACCCGGCGAGTCGACGGTCATCCGGGCCACCACAGGGTCGGGCGGAGACCGAGCCTGGCGGGCGACCGCAGGAGCTCACACCGTTCTAGCCACTCCGTTCATCCTCCGAGGACGGCACCACCTGCGGGCCGGCCGTGGCAAGCGGGCGGTACTCGCCGTCACTGTCGCCACCGGCACCGCTGCACCGGTTGGCATCTCGCCAACGAGCACTGCAGCACCGACCATCGCCGGGGATCCCGTGGTCGGCGAGTGCCTCACCGTCTCGGAAGGGGCATGGACCGGTGAGCCGACCTCCTACACCTACCAGTGGCGGCGTTCCGGTACGGCGGTCGACGACGCCACCGAACCTGCCTACACACTCACGGTCACCGATCTTGGTCAGTCCATGAGCTGCACCGTGACAGCTGCCAATGCCGCCGGCTCGACTGCTGTGGCCTCGCTGCCGACCGCCGAGATCACGGCACCGCAGTCACTCCCTTCGGCTTCGTCGACGTCCGTCGAAAGCATCGTGCCGCTCGGCTCGGGGGCCGTGTTTGTCGGTAACCCCCATCTGGCACAGGGGTGCACCAGCTTCTCCGCAACTGCAAAGGCAGACCAGCCCTTTACGCTCGACATCCTGACCTCGCAGGACGGTCGAACGAACGTGACTGCTGCCAGCGCGGCCGCAACTCTCGACGGAACCAGCTATCTTGCGGCGCTTGCGGTAGAGGCCGCGACGGTCGATGCTTACACCGCCGTGCGAGTCACGAGCGGACCGCAGTCGATGACGGTGTTCTCAGTGTCGTCCGATCTCGCCTGAGCGGCCTCAATCCCGCCGTCTATCCGCTCGGTCTTCGGGTTTCGCAGTGAGGTAACGATCATTGGCATCCTGCCGATAAGCCTGGCATGCACTTCGGCATCCGCGCTGTGGCCCCTGTCCTGTCGGCACTCGTCGTGCTGGGGGTAGGTTCCTGCCCCGTCGATATTGACCGCGCCTCGGCCCAAGTGGTGGGTGTGCCAAGTCCGGCGTCGGTCGCGCAGCAGGCGACGGTCAGCTTTAGCTCAGACGTCGCGCGGCTGGCGCAACAGCAGGGAACCGTATCGTCCCGGGGCCTTTGGGAGAACTACGACCCGGTCTACTGGCGGGTCGCCTCGGGCCCGGCGTTGAGTGCGGCAGCGGTCGCAGCCGCCACCGGCGACACGAAGATGCTGACCATCGCCAGACGAACCTTTAACGAACTCATCAGAACTCACCAACGTACCAACGGGTCGTATTCCTCGACCGGACCGGAAGCTCAGCCGGTTGATATCGACACGATGTTCTTTGCCACCAACCTCGGCATGGCTCTGAGGGTCATCGGAGGTCGACTGAACTCCGCTACCCGCGCCTTTTGGACACGATCGCTGCTGGCGGCCGCCAGCTACCTCGTCACGAACGGCAATCTGAGCTGGTACACGAACGGCAACATCGTCATTGGCAACGCTCTCGTCATGGCACTCGCCTTTGACGCAACCGGTGACCAGCGGTGGCACCGGTACTACGAGAGGGCGTGGACGTTCGCCGTCTCCCCGAGCCAGGCTCGGTGGCCGGGTTTCGGGTTCAAGACCATCAAGCCCTCGGAGAACCCCGATGGATCGGACGGCGAAGGGTTTTTCGCCGAGGACGGAGGGAGCTCGCCGGGGTTCGATGCTGATTATGCCGAGCTCCAGCTCAGCCAGCTGGCGCGGTTGTACCTGGTCACCGGTGATGCCAGCGTCATGAAGATGCTGAACATGAGTCTCAACTACGAGCTCCGGTTCGTCAATTTCTCGACATGGGCGCTCAACACCAGCGGAGGCACCCGCCACCCCCAAGTGGGTCGATACGTGCCCTTCGACACACCGGCGCTCGCTGTCGCTGCTTACCTGTGCCACCGTGTCAGGTTGCGTCGCTACGTCGAATCCCAGCTCCGTACGCTCCTGGGTTGGGCGGCAGGCGTACCTACGTACTGGAACCCAGGTTCGTATTACAACTACGGGCTGCAGGCGACGTTCATGATGCTCACCGGACGGGTCGGTCCAAGCGATCACAGGACGGCAGGCTGAACGTGCCTTTCGCGATCATTACGCGCGTCCATCGAGGCTGCGTTGCGGGCGACTCCGGGACCATTTGGGAAAGCTCGGCGTCGGTCGACTGAACGCCAGGTTGGTACAGGGGCGTGCGGGACCTCGCTACAATCGCCGGATGGGCGGAGTCGACTCAGGCCATTCACTGATCGCTCCTCGACGAGTTGCCCTTGTCACGAGCGGTGATATCGACGACCCGACCTCGTATTCTGGTCTGCCCTGGGGTCTGGCGCAGGCCCTTCGGACTCTTGGGCACGATGTGGTGGGGATCAGCACGTCGTGCAGTCCTCGCGTTGAACGCTGGTCGGCGCTTGCGCTGGCTCCCTTTGAAGTGAGTCTGAAGGACCGAAAAAACGGACTCCGAGGGATGCTCGCTCTGGCGCGCCGAAGAGTCAAGCATGGTTGGGCGATGGCCCTCATCCGAGAGAGGGTTGCCAGACGGCGACTTTCATCCGCTCGGGCAGACATCGTCATTCAGCACGGGACAGAGGTGTTTCTCGGAAAGCAGGATGTGCCCTTGGTCACGTACGAGGACTCGACGCTGGCGGGGGCCATGGCCAAAGTGGACCTGTACGCCCACCTGAAGCGTGCATCTGCACGAGACCTTCGCGCTCAGATGACGCGTTCTCGCAAAGCGTATGATGCAGCTACTCTTCAGTGCTTTTGTAGTACCTGGGCTGCGGAGTCAGCGGTTTCGGAGTACCAGCTGAACCAGAATCAAGTTCAAGTGGTCGGCGTTGGCCGAAACTACGATCTCGTCCGCTGCAATCATGATTGGAGCCGGCCCGCGTTCGTGTGGATCGGACGGGAGTGGGTTCGAAAAGGAGGTCCTCAACTCCTAGCGGCATTCGAGGCACTCCGCAGTAGGTACCCGGAAGCGGAACTCAAATTGATTGGTTCCTACCCGGCGCACCTCGGGTCTGGCGTCACGGGACTGGGGGAGCCGTCACTCGGGTCCTCAGAGGCTGTCGAAGTCATTGGTGAAGCCCTTGCGTGGGCAACGTGTCTGGCGGTGCCATCCCTGCATGAGCCGGCAGGGTCCGTGTTCAGTGAAGCTGGGTCTGTTGGCATCGGATCGATAGGTGGTGCCAGCGGTGGAAGCGCGTCGATCATCGGAGCGGGAGGTTTGACGGTGCAGGCGGAAGACGTTGGCGCGCTGGAGGCGGCGATGTTGGCGTTCGCAGTGCCAAGTCAGGCGATGGAATTCGGTCGTCTCGCGTATCTTCAGTCGAACGAGATGACCTGGAGCAAGGTCGCGCAGCGCCTCTTGACCGCTTGCGGTCGACATGACCGAGATGGCATGCTCGACCAGTGACGATGCGCATGGCTGCAGAGTTTGTCGACAGAAGCACCGAGTCGTAGTCGGGCGAGGTCCTCTTCGCCCTGCGGCGCATCCGTCTGACGCTCGTCCGGGTACGCCAGACCCTGTCCCGTACGGGATGCCGTGGCTCGTTCGAAGTTCACCAGACCGCGCATCAAGCTGGCGGGACGGTCACCGTCGAGTTGGCGAACGGTGTCGCCACGTCGAGCTGGGGCTGACCATCTTCTCGCTGGCACGCGGAGTAGCTCGGCGGCCAGCGAGCTCTGATGAGAGTCGAGAGGACCCGAAGGTTCGGTCCTTGAGTGCATTGCACGGGAGTTCGACCAACTGCCAAGAAACCGTCGTGACTACGAGCGCAACGGGAAGCGTTACTGCGGCAATCGCGGCGGGCGACCAGTGATGAAGAAAGAGATAGTAGGCGATTGAAGCGTGCCACAGATAGAAGCCGTACGATCGCCGACCAAGCCACACCAATGGGCGGGCCGATAAGGCCCGACTCGTGGCGCTCGCCGGCGCAGCAAGAGTGTGCACAATCACGGCTGCGGGCAGCAGCGACACAGCCAGGAGCGGTCCTTCAAATATCAGTGGGCTGCCGTACCGGCTCACTTCGTACGTCAAGATCCCGAGGATCGCGAACGCCAGCACGGGCACTGCGTTCGGTGCGAAACATCTGCGGAGCCGTCCCGGCATCGGCCTGATGTGCAACCAGATGGCTACCGCGGCTCCGACTGCCAGCGACGGTATGGACGTTGTCGGCAGGTAGTACACCCCGGAGGTCCCAACGTGAGAGAGGGAGATCTTCGTGATGACGACCACAAGAACAACGGTCCCTGCTGCCAGTGGAAACCGGGCGGAGCGATGGCGCAATCCAACAAGGAGGGCGATCGGCCACAGCAGGTAGAACTGCTCCTCGACCGCCAGGGACCACGTCTGGCCAAGAAGACCCATGTCGTGACTGACGTTCCAGAAGTCGGCGAAGTAGAAGAGGCTTGCGATGCTCGGAATGAGGGATGCGTGAACCAGCCAGAGATTGAGTGGGGTGAGCACCACGAGCAGCAGCACCAGCGCCGGCAGGAGACGCAGGCATCGACGCAGGTAAAATCTGCGGAAGTCGATCGCCCCTGATCGGGTGTGCTCTCGCAACAAGATCTCTGTGATGAGGAAGCCGGATATCACGAAGAAGACATCGACGCCCAACCAGCCACCCTGGAAGGCTCGTGCTCCGGTGTGGGTGAGGAAAACCAAGCCAATCGCAACCGTGCGGATGCCGTCGAGTGGTGCGAGGCGTTGCGTCTTCGCCGCAAGCTCAGCGGAGCTTTGTGCAGTCGCCATGCCTCTCCTCGGATCAGTCGGTCGACGAAATGACCAGCGTATCGGAACGGCGCGGACCGGTCCGCGTTGTCAGATAGATGCCAGAAATGGGTGGCGTGATTGGTGGTCACGTCTCGTGAGAGGGGCGTCTGACGGCCGCCGCATCACCCGTGGTGTTCATTTTTCCACGGCTTGATCGAGTGTTGGGGCAGCCACTTCCTCGGGCTACGTTCTGACCTGGCGAATCGGGCGGCAAGGGTCGCCAGGCTCGAAGCCGGCGAACCTGATGGGCAGCCCGCCATCGCGTGGATCGCCAAAGAAGACCTCCGACGCGGGTACACGGCCCAGACCCCTGCCACCGCCCAACGGGCACCCATCAGGCTTCTACACCCGCACTGCAGATGCTGTTGCGGCCCAGAACACGGGGGAACCGAGAACGTTTGTGTCGTCCACTCGTCTTGGAACTCAGCGCAGGGGTTGCGCTACGACGCATGTCATGGGGGAAACCGGCCGAGTGTCGAGCGGGATCAACACTTTCAGGAGGGGCACCAGAACGGGCGGCAGCCGCAGAAGCCGACGCAGGGAGAACCTGCGCAGGGAGAACCTGCCCACGTGACGTCCTCAACGTTGGTGGCGGTGATGGTTGCCTGGCTGGCGAGGGCGGTGTGGCTCGGTGACGGTTGTAGGTCTGGATTCAGCGGTCAAGGGCTCGGCGTCGCTGTTGTTGGTGGCACGGGACTGGTGCCGAGAGAGGCCTCGGCGCGTCTGTCGGACAGGACCGCTTCGATAGTGATGTCGGGTCCAGAAGTCGGCGCAGCCGCCCCTGCGCCAACAACGCTCTGCGCCGCCTACGAGAGCGTGCAGCCGAGCCTGCCGGGGACTCGTACTGGCCCCGACAACCACACGATCCCGTGGAGGCCCACCCACAGACGCGGATCCATGGACGTCACCGACGTCCATGGACATCACAGCTAATTTCTGGCGATGTCTGCGTCCGCGCCTGCTCGCTCGGTCCTGCTCGGTTCGGCAATGCTGTTGAGCGCCTGCGTGCTGCTCGCCGGGACGCTCCAAGCGGCCACGGCTTCGCCTGCGAGTCCTTCCCGTCCGACACGGGCACTGGCGAAGGCGTTCTCGGCTACCAGCGCCGGCATCCCCGTCGCTGGGGCGGCGAGCGCCGGCGGCCTCTGGGTGGCCGACACCAACGGCGCAGTGGACACCGAGGGCGCGGCCCCGGTCCTGCGCAACGTGACCAGCCGCCTGGCGGAGCCGGTGATCGACATCGTGGCCACACCGAGCGGCCGGGGCTACTGGCTGCTCGGCGCGGACGGCACGGTCACCGCGTTCGGCACGGCCGGGCAGTACGGCTCCACCCACGGGCGCACGCTGGCCCAGCCGGTGGTGGCCACGGCGTCCACCCCGCAGGGTCGCGGCTACTGGCTGGTCGGCCGGGACGGCGCGGTCTACGCCTTCGGCAGGGCCGGCTTCCACGGGTCGGCCGTCGGGCGCGGTGTCGCGTCACCGTTCGTCGGGATCGCAGCCACCCCGGACGGCCGCGGGTACTGGCTCGTCACCCGGGCGGGTCGGGTGATCGGGTTCGGGTCGGCCCGCTTCGAGGGGTCGGCCATCCGGCAGCACCCGGCCGCACCGATGGTCGCCATGGCGGCCACCGCGGACGGCGCCGGCTACTGGCTGCTCGGGCGCGACGGGCGGATCTACGCCTTCGGCGACGCCCGGGCCTACGGCCAGGCCACCGGCGTCGCCTCGCCGGCGGTGGACCTCGTCCGGACCCGGGACGGGCGGGGCTACTGGGTCCTCTACGCGGACGGGACCCTCAAGGCGTTCGGGGACGCGGCCGCGGTGGCGACGACGGCAGTGCCGAGCACCGGCGTCTCCCTCGTCGGCCAGGTGGTGACCATCGACCCCGGCCACAACGGGGACAACCGGCTCGACCCGAGCTACATCAACCACCTCGTGCCGTCCGGGCCGGGCATGTCCAAGGCGTGCGACACGACCGGCACGGAGACCGACGCCGGTTACACCGAGGCGGCGTTCAACTTCGACGTCGCCACCCGCCTGGCCCGGCTGCTGCGCCGGCAGGGCGCCACGGTCGTGCTCACCCGGACGACCAACCACGGGGTCGGCCCCTGCGTCGACCAGCGCGCCGCGATCGGCAACCGGGCGCACTCCGACGCCGCCATCTCGATCCACGCGGACGGCGGGCCGGCCGCCGGTCGCGGGTTCGCGGTGCTCGAACCGGCGCTGTTCCCCGGCTACAACAACGCGGTGGTGCCACCGTCGGACCGGCTCGGGGTGGTCGTGCGCGACAGCGTCGAGAAGCTGATCGAGCCGTCGACCTACGACGGGGTGGACGGCCTCCAGGTGCGCGACGACCTCGGCGGCCTGAACCTGTCGACGGTCCCGAAGGTCCTCGTCGAGTGCGCCAACATGCGCAACGCCACCGACGCGGCGCTGGTCACCAGCCCGGCGTGGCGGGCGTCCATGGCCGTGCGCCTCGAGGCGGCCTTCACCACCTTCCTCACCACCACCGGTCCGTAGCCCGGCGCGGACCGGGACGGCTCACGCCCGGCGGTCGGCCCGGGTGAAGACCTTGACCACGAACAGCAGGATGACGGCCCCGACGAAGGCCACCACCACCTCCTGCCACAGCTTCGGCAGCGAGTGCGACCCGCCGTGGCGCACCGCGTGGAGGATCAGCCCGCCGATGACCGCCCCGACGAGCCCGACGATGACGTCGCGCACGATGCCGAGGCCGCCGCCCCGGACGACCAGGCTGGCCAGCAGGCCGGCCACCAACCCGATGACGAGCCACGCCAGGATGTGGTGACCGTCGACTTTGGCGAACGCGAGCAGATCCATGGACCGGTGGTACCCGCTGGCCGGCGCCGCAAGCGACCCGTCGAGGCCGCACCGTTCCAAGCCACACGGTTCGACGCCACACGGTTCGACGTCGAATGGTTGGGTAGAGACGCTGCGTGCAGGACACGCTGGAGGCCCCGCCGGTCGGGAGGATGCTCGCCCAGGCCCTGAAGGCCGTGCGGGCCAGCCTGGACGAGCGCCTGCGGGCGCAGGGCGAGTCGTTCTCCACGTACCTGGTCCTGCGCCACGTCGAGCTCGCGCCGGGCGTGAGCCAGCGGGAGCTGGCCGCCCGGCTCGGCATCGAG
>CAJCHX010000624.1 GCA_903970215.1 Acidobacteriaceae bacterium | reverse complement strand
GGCGGGGACGTCGGTGACGTCCACCACGATCTGCTCGGGGATCGACATCGCGTCGGCCTCGATCTCGACGACGGACGCCTCCTGAGCGATGAACGCGCCGGGTGCAGCGTCGCCCTCGACCACGATGTTCACCTCGACGGTGACCTTCTCGCCGCGCTTGATCACCAGCAGGTCGGCGTGCTCGATGTAGCCGCGCAGCGGGTGCACCACGACCTGCTTGGTCAGCGCGAGCTGCGACTGACCGTCGATCTGCAGGTCGAGGATGGCGTTGGTGCCGTCCTTGCGGAGGATCGCAGCGAATGCGCGGGCACCGACGGTGACGTGCCGCGGGTCGGTTCCGTGGCCGTACAGGACTGCCGGGACGAGTCCTTCGCGGCGGGCCCGGCGGGAGGCGCCCTTGCCGAACTCGGTACGGGTGTCGGCGGCCAGCTTGTTGGTGTCGGTCATGTTCGCTCCTCGAGGAGTTGTGCGGGTGGCTCGACGATGTCAGGCGCGTCCCCGCACGGGCGAACCCGCATTCAGGAATCAAGTCGCGTCGATCACGGCGGCCTGGAGCCGCCCTCGCCGAGATGTCGCCGACCAGGATACCGCCGCGACGGCCCAGGGCGAAATCGCGCAGCGCGGGCCGCGGATTGCGCTTGCGCGAGTGACCGCTGGGGAAACCTTTCCCTGACCGTCATGTCGAATTCGCGCCGAGTTCTGCGACCACCCGGACGATGGACGGCGTGAACAGGTCGTTGCTCTGGTCCGCGCACGATGTCGCGGTGCGGTTCGTCGATGCCCTGGGCTCGGACGACCTCGAGATCGCCGCGCAGATGCTGGCGAAAGACGTTGTGTACACGCGCACGTCGTGGCGCACGCTCCGCGGGCGAACGGCCGTGTCCCGGCACTTCGCGCGCAGGGCGCGATCGCGGGTGCGGCTGGAGGCCGAGTTGCAGTGCGCGGCGGCGGACGACGACGGGCTGGTGCTCACCGAGCGTGTGGTGGCGCTGACCTACGGGCGATGCCGGGTGCAGTTCTGGGTGTGCGGCCACTTCGAGGTGGTCGACGGGCGGATCACGGTGTGGCGCGACTACTTCGACTTCTTCGATGTCGCGCGCGCCGTGGTTCGCGCGGGCGTGGGCGCCGCGGTCCCGGCTCTCCGGCCGCGGCTGCCCCGTCCCGCCGTCCTGGGGTGATCGCCGCCGACGGGGCCGCGATCGTGCTCGGTCAGGCTCGCAGTGCCACCGATGCCTCGGCCGTGTACGCCAGGAAGGTGAAGGTCTCCTGCAGATAGAGGTGGACGCTGTCGGCGTCGTGGTCGAGGTATCCGATCTCGACGTCGGTGCCCAGCTGGAGGTCGAAATCGCCTCCGCGCGTGGTCAGTACGAATGCGCCGTCGATGGCGGGCGCCCAGATGATCTCACCGTCCACCAGGCGGTTCAGGTGCTCTTTGATCGGATATCCGTAGTCGGCGCTCTCGGTGACCTGGGTGTAGACGGCGGCCGACAGCAATACCGAGTACGGACCGTCGACGCCGGCCAGGCGGAGTTCCGACAGCGCGTCCGCGATCACGTCGGGGATCTCGCGAGCATCCCCGGGTAGCGAGAGGGGCGTGTTCGAGCTGGACGCGCGGATGCCCTCGATCCCGGCGGCCGGGTAGCCCTCGAAGATGGCGCGGTCTTCGGCGTCGGCCAGGTTCTTCGCCGCCGCCTTCACCGCGTCCCAATCGGCGTCCTGCGCACCGCGGCCCACGGAGTCCACCGCCTCCCGGCTCACCGAGAACGGGACCCGCAGGCGCACCAGCGGTTTCGACTCGCGCAGGTGCGCCTGGACGCCCTCGCCGGGTGCGGCGATGTCCAGCAGGTGACCGGTGCCGACGGCGGCCACCGTGGGGCCGCCGGGGGCGCTGACGTCGACGACGCGACGACCGGCGATGTTCCGCTTGAACGTGCGCGCCGCCTCGGTCTCGATCTGCGACCATGCTTCCGCGGTGACGGGGGCGAGGCTGCGGTACAGATTGCTCATCGGGGACTTCCTTTCAAGCTGCCGATCCCGAGGGATCCATCGGAGGTGGGGGCTGGTTCGGCTGTGGGGCCGACCGCACCGGCTGCGCCGGCGCCGGGCAGCGGTGGCGGGTCGTCGAGGAAATCGGTGGTGGGGGTGAAGAAGAGCGCGCCGGTGATCGCGGTCGAGAAGTCGAGTACGCGATCGGTGGTCCCGGGGGGATCGCCGAGGAACATGTTGCGCAGCATGCGCTCGGTCACGGTGGGCGTGCGCGAGTAGCCGATGAAATATGTGCCGAACTCGCCGCGGCCCAGTTCCCCGAACGGCATGTTCTCCCGGACGATCTTGAGCTCGTTGCCGTCGGCGTCCGTGATCACGTTGAGCTTGATGTGGGCGTTCGCGGGCTTGACGTCGTCGGGCATCTCGATGTCCTCGAGCTTGCTACGGCCGAAGACCCGCTCCTGCTCCTCCACGGACAGCGACCGCCAGGCCGCCATGTCGTGCAGGTACTTCTGCACGTGAACGTAACTGCCACCGGCGAATTCGGGATCCTCGTCGCCGATCGTGGTGGACGCGACCGCTAGGGCGCCGCCGGGGTTCTCGGTCCCGTCCACGAAGCCGAGGAGATCACGGTTGTCGAAGAAGCGGAATCCGTGTACCTCGTCCACTACCGTCACCGCGCCGCCGAAGGCGTCGAGGACCCGGGCCGCCAGTTCGAAGCACATGTCCATGGTGGCGGCCCGGATATGCAGCAGCAGATCGCCGGGCGTCGACGGAGCGGTGTGTCGCGGGCCCGTCAGCTCGACGAAGGGGTGCAACTCCGCGGGCCGCGGGCCGCAGAACAGCCGGCTCCAGGCGTCCGAGCCGATGGAACAGACCAGTGACAGGCGCTTCTCGGGATCACGGAATCCGACTGCGCGAACCAGCCCGGACAGATCGCCCAGGGCCTCGTTCACGGCTGCCTCGCCGCCTTCGTCGACCGTCACCGTGAGGAAGACGGCTGCGGTCGTCAGTGGTTCGAGCACCGGCTGCGGTGAGGGCTTTGGCACGAAAATCACAGTACCCTTCGGTCTTCGGGCGATGCGCCCGCATTCGGCTTGCGAACAGCGATGCGCCGGGACCGCTGATATCAGCGGTCCCGGCGCACCGAATCCGGTCAGTGCCGTCCGAGCCGGGGGCCGGGGCTCGGACGGCACTGAACGTCAGTGGCCGGCGCCGGGGCTTGCGCTGCCGTCTGCCGTGTACGACTTCGCGCCGGTACCGGCGAGGGCTCCGCCCTCCACGATCAGGTACTCGTCGCGAATCGGGGTCTGTGCGAAGAAGCTCTCGAGGATCTCGCGGGTGCCTGCTGCGTAGCGTGCCTGCGCCGAGAGGGACGTACCGGAGATGTGCGGGGTCATCGCCTCGTGCGGCATGGTGCGCCACGGGTGGTCGGGGGCCGGCGGCTGCGGGTACCACACGTCGCCTGCGTAACCGGCGAGCTGACCGCTGCGGAGAGCGTCGACGATGTCCTCCTGCACGGTGATCTCGGCGCGGGCGGTGTTGACGATGTACGAGCCGCGGCGCATCGAGTTGATCAGGTTGGCGTCGAACAGGTGGTAGGTCTTCGGGTGGAGCGGGCAGTGGATGTCGACGACGTCGACCGAGCTCACCAGCGACTGGACGCTGGGGTGGTAGGTGAGGCCGAGCTCCTCCTCGATCTCCGGGGACAGGCGCCGGGTGTCGAAGTAGTGCAGGTTCACGTCGAACGGCTTCAGTCGACGCAGGACGGCCAGGCCGATCCGGCCGGCCGCGATGACGCCGACGTCGAATCCCTCGAGGTCGTACGAACGCTCGACGCAGTCTGCGATGTTCCAGCCACCATCGACGACCCACTGGTGCGAGGGCAGGTAGTTGCGGACCAGAGCGAGGATCTGCATGACGGCGTG
>CAJCHX010000623.1 GCA_903970215.1 Acidobacteriaceae bacterium | reverse complement strand
TGGTCGGCTTCATCGCCTACGACGCGGTGCGCCGCCTCGAGCGGCTGCCGGGCACTCCCGTCGACGACCTGGGGCTGCCTGAGATGGTGATGCTGCTGGCCACGGACGTCGCGGCCATCGACCATCACGAGGGCACGATCACCCTGATCGCCAACGCGGTCAACTGGGATGATTCGCCGGAGCGGGCCGAGCGCGCCTACCGCGACGCGGTGGGTCGCCTCGACACCATGACCGAGGCGCTGGCACAGCCGTTGGAGTCGTCGGTATCGACCTTCCGCCGGCCCGACCCGCAGTACCGGGCGCAGCGCACCGTCGCCGAGTACACGGAGATCGTGGACAAACTGGTCGGCGACATCGAGGCCGGCGAGGCGTTCCAGGTGGTGCCGTCGCAACGGTTCGAGATGCCCTCCGACGCCGACCCGATCGACGTGTACCGGGTCCTGCGGGCGTCGAACCCCAGCCCGTACATGTACCTGCTGCAGGTCCCCGCCCCGGACGGCTCCCTGGCCTTCTCGATCGTCGGCTCCAGCCCGGAGGCCCTGGTCACCGTCGCCGAGGGGGTGGCCACCACCCATCCGATCGCGGGTACCCGGTGGCGCGGGCAGACCCCCGAGGAGGACGTGTTGCTCGGCAAGGAGTTGCAGGCCGACGAGAAGGAGAACAGCGAGCACCTGATGCTGGTGGACCTGGGCCGCAACGATCTGGGCCGAGTCTGCCGGCCGGGCACCGTGCGGGTCACGGATTATCGCCGGATCGAGCGGTACAGCCACGTCATGCACCTGGTGTCCACGGTGTCGGGGGAGCTGGCCGACGGCAGGCAGGCCCTGGACGCGGTCACCGCGTGCTTCCCGGCCGGCACCCTCACGGGCGCGCCGAAGGTCCGGGCGATGGAATTGATCGACGAGGTGGAGAAGACCCGGCGGGGCGTGTACGGCGGCGTGGTCGGGTATCTCGACTTCGCCGGCGACGCAGACACCGCCATCGCGATCCGCACCGCGGTGCTCAAGGACGGCACCGCCTATGTGCAGTCCGGTGGTGGCGTCGTGGCGGATTCGAACGGCGAGTACGAGTTCAACGAGGCCCGCAACAAGGCCACCGCGGCCCTGCGCGCCGTCGCGGCGGCGGGGACGATGACGGGTGTGGGAGACGTCGACTTCGATCGTGCCGCCCTCGATGGCGCGGGCTCGGACGGTGCGCGGGCCGGCAGGGCCGACCGGTGACGCCGCGCCGCGCGCTGACGATCTCGAGCGTACTGCTCACCGCGGCTGCCGCGGCGTTGTGGGGTTCGTCGCGGATGACCTGGGTCGCGGTGGTCACCGCCGACGGACTGAGCCCGCAGCGGCATCTATCGGCGTCGGGGCAGCAGTGGGCCGGTGCGCTCACGCCGCTCGCCTTGGTGCTGCTGGCTGCGATCGCTGCCGCGGTGGCGGTCCATGGCCGGGCCCGTCGGCTGGTGGCGGTTCTGGTCGCGATCGTGGGTGTGGCGGCGACGCTGCCCGCGATCGGCATCCTCACGTCAGATCCGGACGTCGCCCATGCCGAGCAGGTGCTGGACCTCCCGCACAAGGACGTGATCGTCGATATCGCCGTGCGACACGCCGCTCCGGTGGTTGCGCTGCTCGGCAGCCTGCTGGCGATCGTCGCGGCAGTCGCGCTGGTCCGCGGCGGCCATACCGAGGGGGCCCCGGAGGCGGGCATGGACGGCCGCTACCTGACTCCCGCGGCGCGGCGCGCCGCGCTCGAGAAGCGGGTGTTCGCCGAGGCGCGCGAGTCCGCCGATGCCGCGCCGGTTCGGCAGGGCGACGACGCCGTGCGCGCCGACGCGGTGATCCCCGCTGCCGCCCGTAGCGGGTCGGAGACCGGCGTCGATGACCACGACGAGGTTCCCGGGGTGTCCGAGCGGGATCTGTGGGATGCGCTGGACACGGGCACCGACCCGACGGACGGGACCCCGAATGATCGCCCCACCCGTAGCGGGAGATAACCTCTTTTCCATCGCTCGCGCAACACGAAAGGTCGTCCGGCGTGAACTCCCCCACAGTGCTCGACTCGATCATCGAGGGCGTCCGTGAGGACGTCGCTCGGCGGGAGGCCGCAGTCGACTTCAGATCGGTGAAGGCGGCCGCGAAGGCGGCACCGGCGCCGATCGATGCGACCGCTGCGCTCCGCCAGCCCGGGATCGCTGTGATCGCCGAGGTCAAGCGTGCGAGTCCGTCGAAAGGCGAGCTGGCATCCATCGCCGATCCGGCACAGCAGGCCGCGGAGTACGAGGCCGGTGGGGCCCGGATCATCAGCGTGCTCACCGAGGAGCGGCGGTTCAAAGGATCGCTCGAAGATCTGGACGCCGTCCGGGCACGCGTGCGCATCCCCGTGCTCCGCAAGGACTTCATCGTGGGGCCGTATCAGATCCATGAGGCTCGCGCGCACGGCGCAGACGTGATCCTGTTGATCGTCGCGGCGCTGGAGCAGGACGCGCTGGTCGCGTTGCTGGACCGCACCGAGTCGCTGGGAATGACCGCCCTGGTCGAGGTGCACACCGAGGAGGAGGCCGATCGGGCCCTCGCCGCCGGAGCCACGGTGATCGGGGTCAACGCTCGCAACCTCAAGACGCTCGAGGTCGACCGGGACTCGTTCGCCCGGATCGCTCCCGGCCTGCCGACGAATGTGATCAAAGTGGCCGAGTCCGGCGTCCGGGATCGGCACGATCTACTCACGTACGCCGGGGCAGGCGCCGACGCGGTCCTGGTCGGTGAGGCTTTGGTGACCGCAGGAGACCCGCGCGCCGCGGTGTCCGATCTGGTGACTGCGGGGTCGCATCCGAGTTGCCCCCGTCCCGCGCGGTAGCGGGGCCGGGTCCGTGCGCCGGAGCGCCGTGTCCACCATGTCCACAGGCGGCTGACGTCGGTGTCGGCCCGGTGCGCGATAATCGCGGGGTGACTCTCCCACCCGCCAGCCAAGGCCTTGCGCAACCGTCCGACTACGAGCCCGACGCGGGCGGGCACTGGGGCCTCTACGGTGGCCGGCATGTACCCGAGGCGCTGATGGCGGTGATCGAGGAGGTGACCGCCGAGTTCGAGAAGGTGCGCTCGGACCGCACGTTCCTGGACGAGCTGGACCGGTTGCAGCGTGACTACACCGGCAGGCCGTCGCCCTTGTACCCGTGCGTGCGGCTCAACGAGCACGCGGGTGGTGCGAGGTTGTTCCTCAAGCGTGAGGATCTCAACCACACGGGATCGCACAAGATCAACAACGTGCTCGGCCAGGTGTTGCTCGCGCAGCGGATGGGTAAGACCCGCGTGATCGCCGAGACGGGTGCAGGCCAGCACGGCGTCGCCACCGCCACGGCGTGCGCCCTGCTCGGCATCGAGTGCGTGATCTACATGGGCAAGGTGGATACCGACCGGCAGGCTCTCAATGTCGCGCGGATGCGCCTGTTGGGCGCCGAGGTGGTCGCCGTCGCATCCGGCTCCGCGACACTCAAGGACGCGATCAACGAGGCGCTGCGCGACTGGGTCACCAATGCGGACGACACCTATTACGCGTTCGGCACCGCGGCCGGTCCGCATCCGTTTCCGCTCCTGGTGCGTGACCTGCAGCGCGTCGTGGGACTGGAGGCGCGCGCCCAGATCGTTTCGCTCACCGGGCGCCTGCCCGACGCAGTCGTGGCGTGCGTTGGCGGCGGTTCCAACGCCATCGGTATCTTCCATCCCTTCATCGGCGACGATTCGGTGAAGCTCGTCGGCTGCGAAGCGGCCGGCGACGGTGTGGAGACCGGGCGCCACGCGGCCACCATCACCGGCGGAACACCGGGCGCGTTCCAGGGCGCTTACTCGTACCTGCTGCAGGACGAGGACGGCCAGACCATCGAGAGCCATTCGATCTCGGCGGGCCTCGACTATCCGGGCGTGGGGCCCGAACACGCGCGGTTGCGTGATTCGGGGCGCGCCCAGTACATCCCGATCACGGACGCGGCGGCGATGGACGCGTTCGCGCTGCTCTGCCGCACCGAGGGGATCATTCCTGCGATCGAGTCGGCGCACGCGGTGGCGGGCGCGCTCGAGGTGGGCCGGGAGCTGGGGGAGGGCGCCATCGTGGTGGTCAGCCTGTCGGGCCGCGGGGACAAGGACGTCGACACCGCAGGCAGGTGGTTCGGGTTGCTCGACGCGGACGGGAATGTCGTGGGGCAGCGGGTGGTCGGAGCAGACTTGTCGCACGTCGCGGCGGTCGCTCACAGTGCGGAGGAGGCGAAGTGAGCGCGTTGGCGCCGGTGTTCGAGACGTGTCGGGCCGAGGGGCGGGCAGCGCTGGTGACCTATCTGCCGTGCGGATACCCGACGCGGCAGGGCGCGATCGATTCGATGGTCGCGATGGTCGAGTCGGGAGCCGACATCGTGGAGATCGGTGTCGCCTACAGCGACCCGGTCATGGATGGCCCGGTGATCCAGCGCGCCGCCGACGAGGCGTTGCGCGGAGGCATCCGGGTCAAGGACGTGTTCGGCGCGGCGCAGGCTGTGGCGGACGCCGGCGGTGCACCGGTGGTGATGACGTATTGGAACCCCGTGCTCCAGTACGGCGTCGAGCGGTTCGCACGCGATCTGGCCGCGGCCGGTGGACGCGGCGTGATCACGCCCAATCTGATTCCTGAAGAGGCCGACGAGTGGATTGCGGCCGCCGACTCCGCGGGCCTCGACAAGATCTTCCTGGTGGCGCCGTCTTCGACGCAGGAGCGCCTGGCGATGACCGCGCGCGCTTCGTCGGGATTCCTGTATGCGGCGTCCACGATGGGGGTCACGGGGGCCCGCGACAGCGTGGACAACGTCGCTCCCGGGCTGGTCGCGCGCGTGCGTGCCCTGTCCGACATCCCCGTCGGGGTGGGGTTGGGTGTGCGCAGTCGCGCTCAGGCGGCCGAGATCGCCGCCTACGCCGACGCGGTGATCGTGGGATCAGCGTTGGTGAGTGCAACGGGCAGCTCGCTCGACGACGTCCGGAAGCTCACTGACGAGCTTGCCACCGGTGTCCGCGAGGGGCGCTGATTCAGGCAACGGGATCTCCACCACCGAGCGCTCGCGGCCAGGCACGCCGCGTCCCTGTCTGAGCAGGCACTTTGTCCGATGGTGGAGGCAACCGATGCCCAGTGTCCGAATTACAGGTCCGTAATGAAATAGTGGTATATAATTCATTCTCGTGATCGGCGCTGCAGCGGCGGTGGACGGGCGAGTATCTGGACGGGGCGTCCAGGCGGACGGGCGAGGCGGCGGGATTCGACGGGAGGGCCACGTGCAGATGGGCGCAGTTCGGGCCGGTCTGGCCACGCTGCTCGATGGGAAGCAGTGGCGGATGGCGGGCGTGCTCGAGTATGCGTTCTTCACCGAGATGATCCACCGGCAGCCTCGCATGGCGCGGATCTTTCACGGCTGCGTCGCTGCATGCTGCTTGATCATCGGGGTCTTCAATGCGGGCGCCCAATTCAATCCCCTCGGACCGCACGGCGTGATTCCGCGCGCGCTGAACGTGCTGATCTCGCTCGGCTGTCTGATCGCGGGCCTGTGGTGGTTGCGACCGTCGTGGCCGTCGCGGCGGTGCGCCCTGTGCTTCCTCGCCTGGGCGGACATCAGCTCGGTCGTGAACGTCTGGGCCATCAGCTCTCCAGAGGCGCGGTTCGGCATCGCCTGCATCATCTCGTTCGCCGGCATGTACGCGAGCTTCGCGCTCGGCTGGCGGGTGGTCGCGGTGCATTGCACGTTCGCCTTCGTCTACATAGTGGGCCTGGTGTGGATGACTGTGGCGATCGACGGCCGGCCGCTCTGGGCGCTCATGCCGTTCGTCACGGTGCCGCTCACCGTCGTGGTCGCGCTTCCCAGCGTCGTCCAGTTCGCGGTCGAGACGGCACGGCGGGAGGCGCAGAAGGTGACGGCGGAGTCGACCCGCGATCCGCTCACCGGGGTGCTCAACCGTCGAGGCTGGCAGTACGCCGCCCAGCAGCTCATCGCCGCAGCGCCCCTGCCGGGGGTGGTGGCGGTCGCAGTGGTCGATATCGACAAGTTCAAGCAGGTCAACGACGGCGCGGGCCATGCATTCGGCGACGTCGTGCTGCGTGAGACGGCACAGCGCCTCGCCGCCGACAACGACGTGGTCCAGGTGGCCCGGGTAGGCGGGGACGAGTTCGTCGTCGCGGCCCACCTCGGCGCCGCCGACCAGGTCGAGGGCTTCGCCAAACGGTGCACCGAAGACGTCTTCCTCGACCTGACGGTCCCCGTCGCCGCGAGTGTCGGTGTCACTTATGTGGACGCGGGCGGTGATATGCCCCCGGCGTCCGACCTCGAGCAGGTCGCGGATCGGGCGATGTACGCGGCGAAGCGCGCAGGCGGGGCGGGGTACGTGGTGATCGACTACGCCGCGGCGCGCGCCTGACGTCTCGGGCCCGAGCACGAGCGATCCGCGATCGCGAAGCGCCTGGATCGAGAACCGCATCGGGTGGGCCGCACGCGGTTATCGTGAGCGGGTGGCGCCACCCTCCGATGGTCACGCCCGCGCCGATCCGTCCTCGCGGGCCCTCCGACGCGAGACCGCAGGTCTGGGCGGCCTCCATTCCGCGTTCGCGACGCTGACCGACTGGCAGGACTGGCGGCAGGCCGGCCGGCACGAGCATCGGTTCGCGGTGCGCGCGATGTCGGAATGGCCGGTGTGGTTGGTCGCGGTGCGACTGGTCAGCGCGGTGGCGTGCGGCTCCACGGGAATCGCCGGAGCACTCCTCCTGTGGCATCCGTCGGGTCCGCACGGAGTCGTGGGACGGACCGTCCTCGTCGCCCTCCTGCTCGGGTGCCTCGTGGTGGCCGGGTTGTGGCTGCTGTGTCCCTTCCCGGGGTGGACCGGTGCCGTGGCCTACGTGGCGTGGGCGGATCTGACCATCCTGGGCGTGGCACTCATGCTGTCCGACCCGGTCGCCAAGATGTGCGTCGTCATCCTCCTGAGCACCGTCGGGACCTTTGCCGGCTGGTTCCTCGGATGGCGGATCATGCTGCTGCATTGCCTGTTCTGCGCAGCGGTGATCATCGGAACCAGCATCTGGGCGTTGTGCCAGCCGGGTACGTCGGCGTGGTCGCTGTACCTGGTGACCGGCACGGCGGTGGTCGTCGACGTCCTGATGCCGGCGCTGCTCCAATTCCCGGTGGAGGTGATTCGACGCAGCGTCGTCGCCGTGGCGCGGCGATCGAACTGCGACCCGCTCACCGGCCTGCTCAATCGGCGCGGTCTACGCTCCGCAGCCG
>CAJCHX010000622.1 GCA_903970215.1 Acidobacteriaceae bacterium | reverse complement strand
GTGTCCAGCTCGGGTGCGACCGTGGCCCGCAGATGCGGAACGAAGTCGACCGCGCGGGCCACGTCGAGGAAGGTGGTGGGCCAGCCGCCGCCGGACCCGACCCGTCGGTACTCGATGTTCCACACCGCGATCCCCGCCGCCTGCAGTGAGCGTGCGACCCCGGACATGTACCGCAGCGTCCACTGCGACTTCCAGCCGCCGCCGTGGATGAGGACGACCACGGGGACGGTGCCGGGCGCGAAGTGCCCGGCCGGTAGGTACAGCGAGCCGTAGTCCTGGCGCGGGTCGCCGTCGGGCGCGTTGAGATATACGTACGGGGTGGACGAGTCGACGCCGCGCGCACCGGTCTCGCCGGGAACGGCCCCGGACTGCGACGGCGTGGGGAGCGAGTCGTCGTCCGAGGTGCTGATCGTGCACGCAGCCACCGATGCGCCCACCACGACCGCCGCGATCACACCGCGGAGCCTGGTGCGTGTGCGACTCGCTCGACCCATGCCGCGATTGTTCCAGAGACAGCTGTGCCCCCGCGTCCGGCGAGCGCGATGTGTGGCTCAGGCGGCGCCGGATTTGAACCTGCAGCCCGCGCGGTGCATACTGTTCAGGTTGCCTTCACCGGGCGACGCGGTCCCCTGCGGCCGCCGCCAGGGTGAAGAGGCTCGCACAATATTCGACCAAGCGGGGAATCCGAACTGGTCGGGAGGCGCGCGAGCCGTCAACCACACGTAGCACCCAGCCCTTCGGGGCACACGGGTGCGTTCGGTTCGAAAAATGCGGGCCGCGGCGGATTCCACGTCGCCGCAGACCGCTACGCGGAGAGGCGACACGCCCGACCGCGGGGGCCGGAGCTATTTGACACATGAACAGCGTCGATCGACCTGAAGTCGCGATCGGTCCCGGGCCACTAGGTGCCCGGCCGCCGATCTCGGTCGCCCCCGCTGTCCGTGTGTCTGCATTGGAACACCGACGGAAGAGGACACGACCGTGGCGGGACAGAAGATCCGCATCAGGCTCAAGGCCTACGACCATGAGGCGATCGACGCGTCCGCGCGCAAGATCGTCGAGACCGTGACCCGTACCGGAGCTCGCGTCGTCGGCCCTGTGCCGTTGCCGACGGAGAAGAACGTGTACTGCGTCATTCGCTCGCCGCACAAGTACAAGGACTCCCGCGAACACTTCGAGATGCGGACCCATAAGCGGCTCATCGACATCCTGGATCCGACGCCGAAGACAGTGGATGCGCTCATGCGCATCGACCTGCCTGCCAGCGTCGATGTGAACATCCAGTAGGCGGCCTCGGGTAGCTACGGAGATAACTGACAGATGAGTGAGAATCAGAGCAAGGGAATCCTGGGCACCAAGCTCGGCATGACCCAGGTATTCGACGAGAACAACCGGGTCGTCCCGGTGACCGTCATCAAGGCCGGGCCGAATGTCGTGACCCAGATCCGTACCGAGGCGACCGACGGCTACAACGCCGTCCAGGTCGCGTATGGCGCCATCGACCCGCGCAAGGTGAACAAGCCGACCTCCGGCCACTTCGCCAAGGCCGGCGTCACCCCGCGCCGTCACATCGCAGAGCTGCGCTTGGCCGACGCCGACGCCGCCGCCGAGTACGAGGTGGGCCAGGAGCTCGGGGCCGACGTCTTCGAGGCCGGCGCCTACGTGGACGTGACCGGCATCAGCAAGGGCAAGGGCTACGCGGGCGTCATGAAGCGTCACGGCTTCTCCGGCCTCGGCGCCAGCCACGGTGTGCAGGCAGTGCACCGCGCGCCCGGTTCGATCGGCGGCTGCGCGACCCCCGGCCGCGTCTTCAAGGGCGTGCGCATGGCGGGCCGCATGGGCTCCGACAAGGTGACCACGCAGAACCTGACCGTGTTCAAGGTGGATGCCGACGCCGGCGTCCTGCTGATCAAGGGTGCGATCCCGGGCCGCAAGGGCGGCATCGTGGTGGTCCGTACCGCTGTGAAGGGTGGTGCTCGAGCGTGAGCAAGTTGACTCTCGACGTCCAGACCGTCGACGGCAAGGTGGACGGCACCGTCGACCTCCCGGCCGAGATCTTCGACGTCGAACCC
The DNA here is from genome assembly GCA_903970215.1 of Acidobacteriaceae bacterium. Classification (GTDB taxonomy): domain Bacteria; phylum Actinomycetota; class Actinomycetes; order Mycobacteriales; family Mycobacteriaceae; genus Tsukamurella. Next base: position 6,669 of record CAJCHX010000622.1, on the reverse strand, counting down.
AACATCGCACTGATGCACCAGGTCGTCGTGGCGCAGTTGGCGGCGGCCCGCGAGGGTACGCATTCGACCAAGACCCGCGGCGAGGTCCGCGGTGGTGGTCGCAAGCCGTACCGGCAGAAGGGCACCGGCCGCGCCCGTCAGGGCTCGACCCGCGCACCGCAGTACAACGGTGGTGGCGTCGTCCACGGCCCGCAGCCGCGTGACTACAGCCAGCGCACACCCAAGAAGATGAAGGCGGCCGCTCTGCGCGGTGCCCTCACCGACCGGGTGCGCGAGGACCGTATCCACGTGGTCACCGAGTTGGTGGCCGGCCAGGAGCCGTCGACCAAGTCGGCACGCTCGTTCCTGGCGCGCCTGTCGGACCGGAAGAAGTTCCTGGTGGTCCTGGGCCGTGAGGATCTCACCGCGCAGCGCAGCGTCAACAACCTGCCGAACGCGAAGTGGATCTTCCACGACCAGCTCAACACCTACGACGTGCTCGACAGCGACGACCTGGTGTTCAGCCGCGAGGCGCTGGGGGCGTTCATCGCTGCCGCTACCAAGAAGACCGAGGAGGTCAGTGCCTGATGGCTACTGCAACCATCCCCGCTGACCCGCGGGACATCCTGCTGGCGCCGGTCGTGACCGAGAAGGCGGTGGGTCTCCACGAGGAGGCCACCTACACCTTCCTCGTGCACCCCGACGCGAACAAGACGCAGATCAAGATCGCCGTGGAGAAGGTCTTCGGCGTCAAGGTCGCAGGCGTCAACACCCTGAACCGCCCGGGCAAGCGCAAGCGCACCCGCTTCGGCTACGGGACGCGCAAGAGCACCAAGCGCGCCATCGTGACCTTGCGCGCCGACAGCAAGCCCATCGAGATCTTCGGAGGCGCGAGCTAAATGGCTATCCGTAAGTACAAGCCGACCACGCCGGGCCGGCGTGGGTCGTCGGGTTCGACGTTCGACGAGGTCACGCGCTCGACGCCCGAGAAGTCGCTGGTCCGCCCGCTGCACGGCCGTGGTGGCCGCAACGCGCACGGCCGCATCACCACCCGGCACAAGGGTGGCGGGCACAAGCGCGCTTACCGTCTGGTCGACTTCCGTCGGCACGACAAGGACGGCATCGACGCCAAGGTCGCGCACATCGAGTACGACCCCAACCGCACCTCGCGGATCGCACTGCTGCACTACCTCGACGGCGAGAAGCGCTACATCCTCGCGCCGAAGGACCTGAAGCAGGGCGACGTCGTGGAGTCGGGCCCCAATGCCGACATCAAGCCCGGTAACTGCTTGCCGCTGCGTAACATCCCGGCCGGTACCGTGATCCACGCGGTGGAGCTGCGTCCGGGCGGCGGTGCCAAGATGGCCCGCTCGGCCGGTGCCAGCATCCAGCTGCTGGGCAAGGAGGGCACCCACGCCACGCTGCGTATGCCCTCCGGTGAGATTCGTCGCGTCGACGTGCGCTGCCGCGCCACCGTCGGCGAGGTGGGCAACGCCGAGCAGAGCAACATCAACTGGGGTAAGGCCGGCCGTATGCGGTGGAAGGGCAAGCGCCCGACCGTCCGTGGTGTGGTCATGAACCCGGTCGACCACCCGCACGGTGGTGGTGAGGGTAAGACCTCAGGTGGTCGCCACCCGGTCAGCCCGTGGGGCAAGCCCGAGGGCCGGACCCGCAAGAACAAGCCGAGCGACAAGCTGATCGTTCGCCGGCGTCGTACTGGCAAGAACAAGCGCTAGGAGGGAGTTAGAGAATGCCACGCAGCCTCAAGAAAGGCCCGTTCGTCGACGACCACCTCCTCGCGAAGGTGGATGTCCAGAACGAGAAGGGCACCAAGCAGGTCATCAAGACCTGGTCCCGTCGGTCGACCATCATCCCCGACTTCATCGGTCACACCTTCGCCGTCCACGACGGTCGGAAGCACGTCCCGGTGTTCGTCTCGGACAACATGGTCGGTCACAAGCTCGGTGAGTTCGCGCCGACGCGGACCTTCAAGGGTCACATCAAGGACGATCGGAAGTCGAAGCGCCGGTGATGAGTGAAGTAACCGAAACCCAGAACCCGACCGCCTCCGCGACCGCGAAGTTCGTCCGCGTCACGCCGATGAAGGCGCGCCGCGTCATCGCACTGGTCAAGGGCAAGGACGCCGAGGAGGCCCTCGCCATCCTGCGGTTCGCGCCGCAGGCCGCCAGCGAGCCCGTCGCGAAGGTGCTCGCCTCGGCGATCGCCAACGCGCAGAACAACCTCGGCATCGACCCGCGCACGCTGGTCGTCTCGGAGGCGTACGCCAACGAGGGGCCGACGATGAAGCGGATCCAGCCGCGCGCCCAGGGGCGTGCATACCGGATCCGTAAGCGCACCAGCCACATCACGATCGTCGTCGAGTCGCTGGAGTCGAAGAAGCCCGCCGCCAGCCGTAACCGCCGGAAGGGAGCGTAAGCATGGGGCAGAAGATCAACCCGCACGGCTTCCGCCTCGGCATCACCACGGACTGGAAGTCCCGCTGGTACGCCGACAAGCAGTACGCCGAGTACGTCAAGGAAGACGTCGCGATCCGGAAGAAGCTGACCGACGGCCTCGAGCGCGCCGGCATCAGCAAGATCGAGATCGAGCGCACCCGTGACCGCGTCCGCGTGGACATCTACACGGCGCGTCCCGGCATCGTCATCGGTCGCCGCGGCGCCGAGGCCGACCGGATCCGCTCCGAGCTGGAGAAGCTGTCCGGCAAGCAGGTGCAGCTGAACATCCTCGAGGTGAAGAACGCCGAGGCCGATGCGCAGCTGGTCGCGCAGGGTGTCGCCGAGCAGCTGAGCAACCGTGTGGCGTTCCGCCGCGCGATGCGCAAGGCGATCCAGTCCGCGATGCGGCAGCCGAACGTCAAGGGCATCCGGGTGCAGTGCTCCGGTCGTCTGGGCGGCGCCGAGATGAGCCGTAGCGAGTTCTACCGCGAGGGCCGCGTGCCCCTGCACACGCTGCGCGCCGACATCGACTACGGCCTCTACGAGGCCAAGACCACCTTCGGGCGGATCGGTGTCAAGGTGTGGATCTACAAGGGCGACATCGTGGGTGGCAAGCGTGAGCTCGCCGCCACGCCGGCCGCCGACGACCGTCGGCCGCGTCGCGAGCGCCCGCAGCGCCCGCGCCGCAGTGGCGCGTCGGGCACGACCGCCACCAGCACCGAGGCCGGCCGGGCCGGGAGCGCACCGGAGGAGCCCGTGGCGGTCGCCGGTACTACGCAGAATCAGGAGGGCTGACGCATGTTGATCCCCCGTCGGGTGAAGCACCGCAAGCAGCACCACCCCAAGCGCACCGGTGCCGCTTCCGGTGGCACCAGGGTCGCGTTCGGTGACTTCGGCATCCAGGCTCTAGAGCCCGCCTACATCACCAACCGGCAGATCGAGTCCGCTCGTATCGCGATCAACCGCCACATCAAGCGTGGCGGCAAGGTCTGGATCAACATCTTCCCGGACCGCCCGCTGACCAAGAAGCCGGCCGAGACCCGAATGGGTTCCGGTAAGGGTTCGCCCGAGTGGTGGGTCGCGAACGTCAAGCCTGGACGCGTGCTGTTCGAGATGACCTACCCCAACGAGCAGATCGCTCGCGAGGCTCTACGCCGCGCGCAGCACAAGCTCCCCTGCAAGACCCGCATCGTGACTCGAGAGGAGCAGTTCTGATGGCGAACACCGTTGCCGCCGATCTTCGCGGCTTGACTCAGGACGACCTCGTCGAGAAGCTTCGCGAGGCCAAGGAGGAGCTGTTCAACCTCCGGTTCCAGATGGCTACCGGCCAGATGGACAACAACCGGCGCCTGCGTACCGTGCGCACCGAGATCGCCCGGATCTACACGGTCCTGCGCGAGCGGGAGCTGGGCCTGGCGTCCGGACCGGAGGGTGATGTCGCATGACCGAGAACGAAGTATCGAAGGATTCCCCTGTGAGCACTGGCACGGCGACTGACCATCGCGGCAGCCGCAAGGTGCGCGTCGGTTACGTCGTGTCCGACAAGATGGAGAAGACCATCGTCGTCGAGCTCGAGGACCGCGTGAAGCACCCGCTGTACGGCAAGATCATCCGCACCACCAGCAAGGTCAAGGCGCACGACGAGGCCGGCATCGCCGGCATCGGCGACCGCGTCCGCCTGATGGAGACCCGGCCGCTGAGCGCTACCAAGCGCTGGCGTCTGGTCGAGGTGCTCGAGCGCGCCAAGTAGATCCCTCCGGCGTTCCGGAGTGGAGCCGCGAGCCCCCGATTCCCGTTCTGGGAGTCGGGGGCTTTCGCGTGTGTAGCCTTCGACTCATGAGCGATGACACCAGCACCGGCGACAACGACCTCTCCGCGCTCGCGGAGACTCCCGCGGAGGAGCGAGCCGAGGAGGAGCAGGCGCAGATCCAGGCCGAGGCGGCCGAGGGCTCGGCGCTCGAGGACGACGTCGTGCCGGCGGAAGGCGGGATCAGCGACGAGATCGCCGATCCCGAGGACGCCTGAGCCGGCCCGACCTGGAGGTTGAGGCTATCCGCTCGACCGAGGTCCAGAACTGGACCCGGTCACCGGACCGAGCTGCAGCGCGTACGTCGCTGCGGTGAGTTCGGCCATTCCATGTGGGTTGGACAGTGACCGTCCGGTGAGTTCCTGGAGCCGGCGAAGACGGTAGCGAACCGTGTTCGGATGGCAGTACAGATGCTCCGCCGCATGTTCGGCGGAGCCCTGATGTGCGAGGTACACGGCAAGGGTCTCCAACAGGGTGGCGCGGTCGTCGGGGGACAGGCCGAGCACGGGGCCGAGGACCTGCTCCACCAGGCGCTGCCCCTCCTGCGGCGTACAGGCCATGAGCGCCGCCAACGGGCTGGAGGTGAACATGTGCACACCGGTGTCCCCGGGGGGAACGGTGGCGAGGGCGGCCTGCGCGAGGCGTAGCGCCCGTGGGGCGTCGGCCAGGGATTCGAACAGCGGGCTGATCCCCACGCGGGCTCGCGCCGTCGCTTCGAGGACCTCGACCACGGTGTCCCGTTGGTCCGCGTGCAGGGAGACGATGCCGAGGTGCTGGGCGGGCGTGAGCCGCCAGCCGGAGACGAGGCCACGCGCGGCGAGTTCGCTCTCGATATCGGGCAGGCTCTCCTCGGCTAGACGCAGAGTGTCGGCGACGACCACGACCATGTGTCCGTCGTGCGGTATTCCGAGCAGCGCTGCCGCCTCCCACGGCCCGCCGTCCGGGTTGGGGTGGCCGGTCAGGAGGGCCTCCACGAGCGCCGATCGGCGGCGCTGCTGCGCTGCCACGAGGGTCGCGGTGGCTGTGCGATACGCCTCGGTGACGGCGAGCGCATGGTGGTCTGTGAGGTCGAGGATTCTGCTCGCCGTGGTCAGGAGTGCGCTCCCGGTCTTCGTCGGGCCGTCGCGCCGCGCATGTTCGACCAGTGCAGACCACAATGCGGCGAAGCCGATCCGGTAGACCTGCAGCACCTCGGGGAGCGGGGCGCCCTGATGGGCGCGTCGTCGTCCGGTCTCCTCCGCGAATCGAAGGTCGAGTGGAGCTTCGGGTCGGGCGATGGCCTTGATCGCGAACCGAAGGGAATACTCGACCGATCCGCGCAGGTCTTCGCTCGGGACCACGTGTTCGTGCCGATAGAACGCGATCCTGTCGTTGACGGCGGTACACACCTCGTCGGTGAGTACCGGCAGTCGTGCCTCGGCCCAGGCAGCGAACTGGGCCTGCTCCCCGCGGTTCACTGAACCAACGCTAGCAAGTATCGGGGCCGCGCGGGCAGTGCACTCGCGGTCCGATCCCAAGTGTTGCGGAACTCTGACCGCCGGAGAACGGCTGGTCACCGGATTTGGTCCGCCTGACAACTCGAACTGTCGTCCCCGACAGGGCGCGAGAAAGGGGTGGTGCCGCTCTGCCCGGAAATGTATTAGTTTGGAGGAGCTGGTCCTTCACGTCGCTCACGGTTCGCTGAAGCGCCTCTCGACGGTCCGAATCCCGTTGATCGTCAAGCCGTTTCGGCGTCATTGTGAGCGCGCGTGGTCAATAGCTTCGGTTCGGATGGAGATGGAATAGCGCATGGCGAAGGCAGTAGGCATCGACCTCGGCACCACCAACTCGGCGGTCGCGGCGACATTGGAAGGGGGACGGGCTGAGATCATCGCCAACGCCGAAGGCGGGCGAACGACTCCCTCGGTCGTCGCCTTCACTGCGGACGGTGAACGTCTGGTCGGTCAGGTCGCGCGGCGGCAGGCGATCCTCAACCCGGATGCGACCGTCTATTCCGCGAAGCGGTTCATCGGCCGGAAGTGGGGCGAGGTCGACGACGAGTCGAAGATCGTCTCCTACAAGGTGGACAAGGGTCCGAACGACGCTGTGCGCTTCGATGTGCGCGGTCGTCAGTACGCACCCGAGGAGATCTCCGCTCAGGTGCTGCGCAAGCTGGCGGACGACGCGAGCAAGTTCCTCGGCGAGAAGGTGACCGAGGCCGTCATCACCGTCCCCGCCTACTTCAACGACGCCCAACGGCAGGCCACCAAGGACGCCGGCCGGATCGCGGGTCTGGAGGTGCTGCGCGTCGTCAACGAGCCGACCGCGGCGGCGCTCGCGTACGGACTGGACAAGAAGGGCTCGGAGACCGTTCTGGTGTTCGACCTGGGCGGCGGCACCTTCGACGTGTCGATCCTCGACGTCGGCGACGGAGTGGTCGAGGTGCGC
>CAJCHX010000621.1 GCA_903970215.1 Acidobacteriaceae bacterium | reverse complement strand
GGCGGTGTCGGTCGTCGTGATCACCGCGCTGCTGTTGATCACGTACCGCTCGCTCGGCGCCGCGCTGGTCCCGCTGCTCACGATCGGGCTCTCGCTCGGCATCGCCCGGCCGATCGTCTCGCTGCTCGGCGAACACCGGATCATTCCGGTGTCCGACTTCTCCATCGCGATCATGACGGCGATGGTGCTCGGCGCCGCAACGGATTACGCGATCTTCGCGGTGGGCCGGTTCCACGAGGCCCGTCGGGCCGGAGCGCCGGCCGACCAGGCCGCAGCGCTCGCGGCGGCGCGGGTGACCCGGATCGTGGTGGCCTCCGCACTCGTGATCGCCGTGACGAGCGGCGCCATGATCTTCTGCAAGGCAGGCATATTCGTCACTGCCGGCCTGCCGACGGTGGTCTCCATCGGCGTCACCTGTCTGGTCGCCCTCACCGCTCCCCCGGCGGCACTGCGCATGCTCGGCGCCCAGGGGTGGGTCGAGCCCCGCGCGAGCCGGGAACGACGGTGGCGCCGTACCGGAGCGTTCGTGATGCGGCGCGCGGTACCTCTGGGAGCGGCGGCACTCGTCGTGCTGGTCGCGGCAGCGGCCGTTCTGCCGACGATGGTGATCGGATTCGACGAGAACCGGATGCAGTTGCGCGCCACAGACTCTCGAACCGGATACGAGACGGTCCTGCGCCACTGGGGCGTCAACGAGGCGGCACCCGAGTTCGTCCTCGTGCATGCCGACCACGACATGCGAAACACCAACGACCTCGCCGCGCTCGAGGCGATCGCAGTCGGAGTCTCCCATCTCGACGAGGTCGCCTACGTCCGGTCCATCACCCGCCCCGACGGGAAGCCGGTCCCCGAGTCGGCCATCGGGTACCAGACTCGCATCGTCGCGGACCAGCTGGGTTCGGCGCATAAGCAGATGGTGGAGGCGTCGCCACAACTCGAGCAGCTCACGGCCGGCGTGACCGCGCTCGACTCGGGTGCCGCCGATGCGGCGCAGCGTGTTCCGGCACTCGTCGCAGGCACACACCGGGTCGTAGGCCTGGCCACCGGCGTCCTCGATACGCTTACGGCCGCACAACGCGCCCTCGCGGCGGCGACCGCGGGCACCGTCGACACGCCCCAGGCGCTGGCCACCCTCCGCTCGGCGGTGGGCGCACTGTCGGTGGCCGCCGACGCGGTCCACACCGCCCAGCGGCAGCGCGCGGCGTCCGCCTCCGGTTTGACCACGGTGTTCGGTCCGCTTCTCGGGCCCGCGACCTCCGGCTGCGCCGCCAACCCCGGGTGCGTGTCGGCGCGGCAGGCATTCGCGCAACTGGACCGCGCGACCGGCGGCGGCGCATCGTCGGCACTGCGGGCCGCCATGGCGGCAGACGTGCTGCCGGCCGGGATCGCCGATCGGGCGAACGACGCTCTGGGACATGCGGACGCAGCCCTGTCGCGGATGCAGGGCATGCTCGCCGGCCTGGACGGGCTGAGCCCGGAGCAGATGAAGGCGCAACTCGCACAACTCGACAGCGGTGTGGACGAGCTGGCGAGCGGGCTGGACCGGCTCTCCGACGGGCTCGGTCAGGTCAAGACCGGCACCGATCAGGTGGTGGCATCCACGGCGCTTCTTCGAGACGGGCTGGGCACAGCGTCGGATTACCTATCGAAGATGTCCGATCACACCACCGACGGACCCGGACGCGGCTTCTACCTCCCGGCACAGGGCCTGGCATCCGAGCGGTTCGTGGATGGAGCCCGAATCCTGCTCTCCCCCGACGGACGCACCGCCCGCATGCTGGCCGCATGGAACATCAACCCCTACTCGGCTGCGGCGCTCCGTGCCTCGTCGAAGATCCCCGCTGCGGCCCGCGCGGCCGCCCAGGGCACAGCCCTGGCGAACGCCGAGTTCGACGGCATCGGCCTGGCGTCCATCTCCGCCCAGCTGCGCAGCCAGGCGGTCCGGGACTTCCGACTCTTCGCGCTGGTCGCGGTGCTCGGGGTGTTCCTGGTGCTGGTGGTACTGCTCCGCTCGTTGGTGGCCCCAGCGCTGATGGTGGCCACCACGTTGTTGTCGTTCGCTGCGGCGGCCGGGACGAGTGTGCTGCTGTGGCAGCACGTCCTGGGGATCGACGTCGACTGGTCGGTGCTCCCGATCTCGTTCATGGCGCTGGTCGCGGTGGGCGCGGACTACTCGATGCTGTTCGCCGACCGCATCCGCGAGGAGACCGTGGGCGGCGGCGCCCGGCCGATCGGCGGTGTGCTCCGGGCGTTCGGGTCGACCGGCAGCGTGATCACCACCGCCGGACTGGTCTTCGCGATCACCATGTTCGCGCTCATGTCCGGCAGCGTGATCAATCTGCTCCAGATCGGATCGACGATCGGCATCGGCGTGCTACTCGACATCGCGGTGGTGCGCACCGTCCTCGTTCCCGCCGCGATGACGCTGCTCGGAGAACGGATGTGGTGGCCGTGCCGCCCCGCGTGAAGCCCGGCCGCGCCTCCGTCGCCCCGCTCGCTGCCAGAGCACCGGGCGTAGCATCGTGCCGGTGAGTATCCCTCCCACACAGCCCGAGGCGCGCAAGCCGGAGACCCGCAAGCTGCTCCGCCTCGAGGTCCGCAACGCTGCGACCCCCATCGAGCGCAAACCCAGCTGGATCCGCACCCGCGCGAAGATGGGGCCGGAGTTCACCGAACTCAAGAGCCTGGTCAAGCGCGAGGGCCTGCACACGGTGTGCGAAGAGGCCGGCTGCCCCAACATCTACGAATGCTGGGAAGACCGCGAGGCCACGTTCCTGATCGGCGGCGAGCAGTGCACGCGGCGTTGCGACTTCTGCCAGATCGACACCGGTAAGCCCGCCGAGCTCGACCGGGACGAGCCCCGCCGCGTCGCGGAATCCGTTGCCGCGATGGGCTTGCGGTACTCCACCGTGACAGGTGTCGCACGTGACGACCTGCCCGACGGCGGCGCCTGGCTGTATGCGGAGACGGTCCGATTGATCCACGAATCGAACCCGAACACCGGGGTCGAGTTGCTGATCCCCGACTTCAACGCGATCCCCGAGCAGCTCGACGAGGTGTTCGCGGCGCGGCCGGAGGTGCTGGCGCACAACGTCGAGACCGTTCCCCGTGTGTTCAAGCGGATCCGCCCGGCGTTCCGGTACCAGCGCTCCCTCGACGTGATCCGGGCGGCCCGCGAGGCCTCGCTGGTGACCAAGTCCAACCTGATCCTCGGGATGGGCGAGACCCCCGACGAGGTCACCCAGGCGCTGCACGACCTGCACGACGCGGGCTGCGACATCATCACCATCACCCAGTACCTGCGGCCGTCGCCGCGGCACCACCCCGTCGAACGCTGGGTCAAGCCGCAGGAGTTCGTCGAGCACACCGCCACCGCCGAGCAGATCGGCTTCGCGGGTGTCATGGCCGGGCCACTGGTCCGCTCGTCGTACCGCGCGGGCCGCCTGTACGCCAAGGCGATGGCCCACCACGGCCGCGAGCTCCCGGAGGCGATGGCACACCTGGCGGCGGAAGGTACCGCGGCACAGGAGGCCACCGCGGTGCTCCGGCGCATGGCCTGAGCCGGTGCCGTGCTCGCGGCGGCGCGGTGCGTGGTGTGGCGGCGCCTGCGTGATGTGGCGGTGCGTGGTGTGTCGCCGTGCGTGATGCAGGGGCGCGAGCCGGTTCGGCGGCGACGCCGATGACGCTGGCACCGCCGACTAGGCTGTAGCCCATGGCAAGCAGCAAGGACACCGCAGCCGCGAAGAACAAGGAAACGCGCGACGCGGCGAAGAAGGCACGCCGGCAGGCGTCCCGGGAACGCTACAAGCAGATGTGGCAGGCGTTCCAGATGCAGCGCAAGGAGGACAAGCTCCTCCTTCCGCTGATGGCGGCGGCATTGGTCGGCGCGATCGTGGTCGCCGTGGTGATCGGCCTTCTGGTCAGCAAATGGTGGCTGTTCCTGGTGATCGGCATCCTGCTCGGCGTCCTGCTGGCCTTCGTCGTGTTCACCCGCCGGCTCGAGCGGAACATGTACAAGAAGAGCGAAGGGCAGCTCGGGGCCGCAGGCTGGGCGCTCGACAACATGCGCGGCCAGTGGCGGGTCACGCAGGCCGTCGCGAACACCACCCACGGCGACGCCGTGCACCGGGCGATCGGTCGCCCCGGCATCATCCTGGTCGGCGAGGGAAGCGAGAGCCGCTTGCGCCCTCTGCTCGCGCAGGAGAAGAAGCGCACCGCGCGACTCGTCGGTGAGACGCCGATCTACGAGTTCATCGTGGGACCCGAAGAGGGCCAGATCCCCTTGCGCAAGTTGCAGCGCACGCTGATCAAACTGCCCAACAACATCAGCACCGACAAGATGGACACCCTTGAGTCGCGGCTGGCGGCGCTCACGGCGAAGTCGGGAGCGCAGCTCCCCCGCGGCCCACTGCCGCAGGGCGCCAAGATGCGTTCGATGCAGCGCACCGTCCGCCGCCGCACGGGCAACTAGTCACGGCTGGAGTGCTGTGGTCACGATCGCAGCCATAGGGACGTAGCAGGCCCCCCGCAGCGATGCCGGCCCGCTGTGGGGGCGATCGTGACCACGCGCGGCGAAGCTCGCATTCCCCAGCGCAGTCCATCATCCCCACCAACGACGCCGTCATCCGGTGGTGACGGGCGCGCACGATCGGGTAGCCGACGGCCGATGGGGATCTGCCACGCACAGCGCGCGACTTCTCTGGTGAGCGTGGTCGCCGGTGAGGGGCGCGGTGCGCGGTGGGGAGATCGGCGGGTCTGCCCGGACACGACCGACTGATAGCGGTCACGATCGCGCCGACAGGAACGAGGCAGACCTCGGTGAACGATGCCGGCTCCGTACGACCGCGATCGTGACCGGCGCCAGGTCAGCGCGTCCGGACGAGGACGGTGCCGGTGGCACGGTCGTGCATACCGCGGCCGTCACCGTCCTGCAACAAGGGCGGAACGATGAAGACGATCAGCAGGCCCCGCGCCAGGGCCCGGATCAGCCCCACTCGCAGCCTGGGCCCCTCGATCCGGGCCACTCGGATCCCGGCGAAATACTGGCCCGGAGTGAAGCCGAACAACGTGACCGCCAGCACTCCGACCACGTACCACAGCGCCAGCGTCGCGAGGCTGATCGAGTTCGAGCCGTACCCGACGATCGCCGCGGCGATCAGGCCGCACGGCGCCCAATCCAGGAAAAGCCCCAGTACCCGCTGCCCCGTCGACGCCACCGAGCCGACCCCACTGCGGGGCAGGCCGATGCCCGCGCCCTTGTACTCGGTCTGTGCGCCCGGCGGCAGCGCCGCGGGGGCGCCGGACAGCCAGGAACCGGTTGTGCGACCCATCCGTCCAGAGTACGACGTCCGTCCACTGGCCGAATACCGCCGCCCGCCGGGCCGGTTCCCGACGGATCGGACAGCACCCGGACGTGTAACACCGAAGAAACATTGCGTTAGTTCACGGGCAACACGGTATCCATAGCGTCGAGCGACGTAACCTCGGAGCGGGCCGCGTGCTCACGACCGAACGAAGAAGGAGCAAAGCCAAAGGTGTTCACCACAAATCAGGAACTGCTCGACTACCTCCGCACGGAGGACGTCGAGTACGTCGACATCCGCTTCTGCGATCTGCCCGGGGTCATGCAGCACTTCTCGATCCCCGCGTCGGCGTTCGACGAGAGCGTCTTCGAGGACGGCCTCGCCTTCGACGGCTCGTCCGTCCGCGGCTTCCAGTCGATCGACGAGTCCGACATGATGCTGCTGCCCGACGTCACCACCGCCCGGATCGACCCCTTCCGCGCCGCGAAGACGCTGAACCTGTCGTTCTTCGTCCACGACCCGTTCACCCGCGAGTCCTACAGCCGCGACCCCCGCAACGTCGCACGTAAGGCGGAGGAGTACCTCAAGAGCACCGGCATCGCCGACACCTGCTTCTTCGGCGCCGAGGCCGAGTTCTACATCTTCGACTCCATCGCCTACGACTCCACCATCAACGGCTCCTTCTACGAGATCGACTCGGTCTCCGGCGCCTGGAACACCGGACGCGCGGTCGAGGCCGACGGCTCCCCCAACCTCGGCTACAAGGTCCGCGTCAAGGGCGGCTACTTCCCCGTCGCGCCGTACGACCACTACGTCGACCTGCGCGACAAGATCTCGACCAACCTGCAGAACGCCGGCTTCACCCTCGAGCGCGGCCACCACGAGGTCGGCACCGCCGGCCAGGCCGAGATCAACTACAAGTTCGACACGCTGCTGCACGCGGCCGACGACGTGATGCTGTTCAAGTACATCGTCAAGAACACCGCGTGGGAGGAGGGCAAGACCGTCACCTTCATGCCGAAGCCGCTGTTCGGTGACAACGGCTCGGGCATGCACTGCCACCAGTCGCTGTGGAAGGACGGCAAGCCCCTGTTCTACGACGAGGCCGGCTACGGCGGCCTGTCCGACGTCGCCCGCCACTACATCGGCGGCATCCTGCACCACGCGCCGTCGCTGCTGGCGTTCACCAACCCCACGGTCAACTCGTACAAGCGTCTGGTGCCCGGCTACGAGGCGCCGATCAACCTCGTCTACAGCCAGCGCAACCGCTCCGCCTGCGTCCGCATCCCGATCACCGGCAACAACCCCAAGGCCAAGCGCATCGAGTTCCGCTGCCCCGACAGCTCGGGCAACCCGTACCTCGCGTTCGCCGCCATGATGATGGCCGGCCTCGACGGCGTGAAGAACAAGATCGAGCCGCACGCCCCCGTCGACAAGGACCTCTACGAGCTCCCGCCCGAGGAGGCCAAGGGCATCCCGCAGGCCCCCACCTCGCTGCCCGCCGTCATCGACAAGCTCGAGCAGGACCAC
>CAJCHX010000620.1 GCA_903970215.1 Acidobacteriaceae bacterium | reverse complement strand
AGGTCAGACGCGGGCTGCTCATCCACGATCGAGCCGGCATACATCACCGCGACCCGGTCGCAGACGGAGGCCGCGAGCTCCAGGTCGTGCGTGACGAAGACCATGGCGAGGCTGCGTTCCCGGCGTTGCTCGTCGAGGATCGCCATGACCTCCTCCTGGGTGGTGACATCCAGCGCGGTGGTGGGCTCGTCGGCCAGGATCAGGCGCGGCTCGAGCAGGAGCGCCGCCGCGATCATCACCCGCTGCAGGAGGCCACCCGACAGTTCGTGAGGTCGCTGCGCGAGGCGCCGGCTCGCGTCGGCGATCCCGACATCCTGCAGCACGGCAGTCGCCCGCTGCTCCGCGTCGCGTCGCTTGACGCCGCTGTCGCGCAAAGCTTCGGTGAGAAAGTCACCAATCGAACGCATCGGGTTAATGTGCGCGCGCGGGTCCTGAAAGATCATCGCGACCTCGCTCGAACAGAAGCGGCGAAATGCACGCCGGTCCATATCGATCACCGACCGCCCGTCGAACCTGATCTCACCCTCGCAGTGCGCGCCGGTGGGCAGCAGGCGCATGATCGTTCGCAGCGTCATGGACTTACCCGACCCAGACTCGCCGACCAACCCGAGCGCCTGACCGACATCCACGGTGAGGTCGACCCGGTGGATCACGGGCTGCGGCTCACCCCGAACCGGCAACGTGACGCGCAGGCCGTCGAGCTCCAGCAGCGGGCTCATCGGGCCTCCACGTCGAAACGTCGCGCGAGTCGCTCACCGATGACGTTCACCGCGACCACCGCGACCAGGACCGTCAGCGACGCGTAGAGCGCCTGTTGCGGGTCGCCGTTGAGAATCGACGGCTGCCCGTTGGCTGCCATCGTTCCCCAGTCCGCGGCCGGTGGCTGAATTCCCAGGCCCAGGAAGGAGATAGTCGCCAGATCGAGCATGGCATAGCCAAATCCCACCGTGGACTGCACCAGGATGAGCGGCGCCACGTTGGGAAGGATGTGTCGCAGCGAGATCCGGATCCCCGACGCACCCTGCAACTGCAGAGCGGCCACGTACGGCAGGTTGCGCTCGCGGATCACCGCCGCCCGCAGGATCCGCGCGATCACGGGCGTGTACGCGATCGACAGCGCCAGCACCGGGGCCACGAACCCGGCGCCGAAGACCGCGGCGGCCACCACCGCCAGGATGAGACCCGGGAACGCGAACAGGACATCCATCCCGCGGGAGAGCGTCGCGTCGACGAACCCGCGCCACCAGCCTGCGATCAGCGCCAGTGCCGTCCCGGCGATCGAGGAGAAGATGATGACCAGCGCCGGACCGGCCAGACTCGGACGGGCACCGTAGATCAAGCGCGAGAGGATGTCGCGACCGAGATCGTCGGTACCCAGGAGATGCTGTGACGACGAGCCGCCGAAGACATGGATCGCGTCAATCGCGGTCGGACTGTCGGGAGCGACCAGCGGCGCGAAGATCGCACAGACGATCATCACCGCGATGACGACCGAGGCGATCGCCGCCGCCCAGCCGGCACTCCCAAGCCGCGTGACCATCGCCGGCCGGCGACGGCCCGCAGCGAGCTGAGCGACACTCACGCGCGGCTCCTCTCCGCCAGCCGCGGGTCAAGCGCCACGTTGATCAGATCCACGATCGTGTTGATGATCACGAAGGCGGCGACCATGATGAGGGCGATCGCCTGCACCACCGCGAGGTCCTGCTTGGCCGCGCTTTCGACGAGCAGCGATCCGATCCCGTTGACACCGAATGCCTGCTCGGCCACCGCAGTGCCGGCCAGCAACCCCGCGACGGTCAAGCCCGACACCGCGAGGATCGGCGCGGAGGCATTCAACAAGACATGACGCCAGACGATCTTCCACTGAGAGATGCCTCGGCTGCGGGCCGTATCGACGTGCTCGGAGCGCAGTTCCTCACGCACGGCGGCGCGTGTAATGCGGGATACGTACGCGGTGTACGTGAAGGCGAGTGCGACGGCCGGCAAGGTGAGATGTTGCAGCTTTCCGACAAAGCCTGATCCGGTTCCATATACGGGAAACCAGCTGAGCTTGGTCGCGAATATCCAAATGAGGATGATCGCGACCACGAACGTGGGCGCGCCCATGGCCACTGTCGTCACGAACGTCGCCGCCGAGTTCACCAGTCCACCCCGCAGCGCCGAGATCACCCCTAACCCCACCCCGAACACGAGAATGATGACGCCCGCGTAGGTGACCAGGTACGCCGTGTTGACAACCCGAGCGGCAATGAGATTGCCGACGCTGTCGCGCAGGATCAGCGACTCCCCGAAGTGCCCTCGTACCGCGCCCGACAACCACAACCAGTACTGCTTCCAGAGAGGGTCATTGAGGTGGAACTGCTGGCGGATCGCCTCGAGTGCCCGAGGGTTCGGAACCGTGCCGCCCGCCAGCAGCGATGCGGGGTCCCCCGGGGCGATCGCCAGCGCTCCGTAGATCAGAACGCTGGCGATCAGCAGAGTGAGGACAAGCCCGAACAGACGCCGCCCGACGAATAGCGTCAGAGTCCGCATCGACTCACTGAGCCGCCCCAAGCCGCGCGGCCCACGGCGAGCTGATGTAGGCGAAGGACGCCGGGGCGCCGGTGATCTTGTCGTTCATGAACAGGCGCTCGTATTCCACCGCCAGGGAGACCTGCAGCCGGGCCGGGGCGAAGACCGCCTGAGCCTTGACGAAGTCCTTGGCGGTCGCGGTGGCACTTGTTGCCGTCTCAGCCGCCTCGAGGTCCTTCGTGACCTCCGGGTTGGAGTAGTGGCTCCAGTTAAACAGCCCGGTGGGCAGTGCGAACAGGGGCGCGTAGTACAGCGGTGACGGAGTCTCGATGTAGCCCGACGTCGCGACAAATGCCGTGCCTGCACGCTGGCTCGCGGAGTAGAACAGGTTCGAGAAC
>CAJCHX010000619.1 GCA_903970215.1 Acidobacteriaceae bacterium | reverse complement strand
CGGAGCCGGCGCCCCACCAGATGCGGTCGCGCAGGGTGGGGGAGTGGGGTTCGACGCGCAGCAGCCCGGGCGGGTTGGGGAACATCGGGCGGGGGTTGGGCTGGGCGAAGCCCTCGCCGCTGAGCACCTCGAGCAGCACCTCGGTGTGGGTCCGACCCATGTCGGCGTCGGTCTGGCCCTCGCCCGGCTGGTAGCCGAAGTACTTGTAGCCCTCGATCACCTGCTCCGGCGACCCGCGACTGACTCCGAGTTGCAGCCGCTCGCCGGCGATCAGGTCGGCGGCACCTGCATCCTCGGCCATGTAGCGCATGTCGATCACGCCGGTGCCGATCTCGATCCGCGAGGTCCGGGCGCCGACTGCGGCGAGGAGCGGGAACGGGGAGCTGAGCTGCCGGGCGAAGTGGTGGACGCGGAAGTATGCGCCATCGACGCCGAGTTCTTCAGCGGCGACGGCGAGTTCGATCGACTGGAGCAGAACGTCGGACGCGCTGCGTGCCTGCGACTGCGGCGATGGGTTCCAGTGGCCGAAGGACAGAAAACCGATCTTCTTCACCTGCACTTGAACCATCAAGTGTGGTGAATTCTTCCCGGTGAGATCATGGCGGCGTGGCGGATTCGTGGGCGTCGTCGCCGGGCGTACGCCGCTCGATGCAGGGCAATCGAGGCCGGGACACCGGTCCCGAGCTCGCGCTACGTCGCGCCGTCCACGCCAGCGGGCTGCGGTACTTCGTCGACCGCGCCCCGCTGCAGGGGATCAGGCGCCGCGCCGACCTGGTGTTCCCACGGGCGAGGGTCGCGGTCTTCTTGGACGGATGCTTCTGGCACGGCTGCCCGGACCATCACACTGTGAGCAAGACCAACGCCGGGTTCTGGGCGGAGAAGGTGCGGGCCAACCGCGCACGGGATGCGGACACCGATGCGCGGCTGGCCGCCGCGGGTTGGGTGGTGGTCCGGGTCTGGGAGCACGAGGACCCGGTGGCGGCGGCTGCCGGTGTGGAGGAAGCGGTGCGACGCCGGGTTCTCTGAGTTGGTCGGACCAGTCGTGTCGACGGGGCTCGACCACTGTGTCAGGGGCGAGTCTCGAGACTCCGGATGATCACCTGAGTCAACTCGCGGATCACGCCGTCGTCGAGTGGCGCCGGCATGATCAGCACTCGGTACCAGAACACGCCGAACACGACGTCGACCAACGTGCCCACCGAGACCGGACCTTCCGGCGGTGCATATCGCGCGAGGATCTCGGTGAGCGCTGCGCGGCGGTGGGCCACGAAGCTGTCGCGAAACCGGTCGGCGAACCCGGGATCGTGCTGCGCGTCGGCGGCCAGTCCGGCGAGTAGGCCGACGACCTGCGGTGCCCGGGCCAGCTGCGCCGACGACTCGAGGAACTGTGCGAGGTCACCCTCGAGGGAGCCGGTCTGGACCGCCGGAATGTGGGTCGAAACCTTGCCGATCAACGCCTCCATCACCACGTCGGCCTTCGTGGGCCACCACCGATAGATCGTCTGCTTACCGGTTCCGGACTCACGGGCGATGCGCTCGATCGACACTGCCCCGTAGCCGTCGCGGCCGGCGATCTCCGCGGCGGCAGCGAGTATCGCCTGGCGGCTCGATTCGCTGCGCGAGCGTCCGCGGGGGCTTGCTTTGGTCACCTGCTGATCGTACCGTAATAATACGAACCGGATCGTATTGAAAAGGAGTGGCGATGACTGAAACAGCCGTAGTGGTGGGTGGCTCGTCGGGGATCGGACTCGCCGTGGCGCGGCGTCTGGACGCCTCGGGATACGCGGTACACGTGATCGGGCGCGACGCGGCACGTCTCGCTCGGGCGTCTGCGGAATTGCCGGG
>CAJCHX010000618.1 GCA_903970215.1 Acidobacteriaceae bacterium | reverse complement strand
CCGGACAGGCCGGCCTGTCCGTGAGCTGGTACCTCGGCCGCGCCGGCATCGAACACGTGCTCGTCGAGTCCGATACCCCCGTGCACGCATGGGCAGACAAGCGCTGGGACAACTTCACTCTCGTCACCCCCAACTGGCACTGCCGGCTACCCGGCTACGCCTACGCCGGCCCGGACCCCGACGGCTTCATGACCCGGGACCAGGTCGTCGAGTGGCTGTCCGGATGGCTCGATACCTTCGATCCACCGGTGCGCACACACACCACGGTCACTCGGCTCCGCCGGGGCGACGACGGTGGCTTCGAGCTCACCCTGGAGAGCGCCGCCGGGCCGGAGACCGTGCTGTGCAATCAGGTGGTGATCGCCACCGGCGGGTACCCGCTCCCGGTGGTCCCGCCGTACGCCGCATCGCTCGATCCCACTGTCGCCCAGATTCATTCGGAGGAGTACTTCAACCCCGACCAACTGCCCGCAGGGGGCGTCCTCGTGGTCGGGTCCGGGCAGTCCGGGACACAGATCGCCGAGGACCTGCATCTCGCGGGCCGCAGCGTGCACCTCGCCATCGGGAACGCGCCGCGAGTGGCGCGGTTCTACCGCGGGCGCGATTGCATGACGTGGCTGTCGGACATGGGGGTGTACGATACGCCCGCCCAGCAATACCCGGGCGGGAAGGCTGCGCAGGAGAAGACCAATCACTACGTGACCGGTCGCGAGGGCGGTCGAGACGTGGACCTGCGTCGGTTCGCCACGGAGGGGATGCGGCTGTACGGCACGCTGGTCGACGGCAAGGACGCCGATCTGACCTTCGCCCCCACGCTCACCTCCGCGCTCGACAAGGCCGACTCCGTGTACAACTCGATCTGCGCCGACATCGACCGGTACATCGAGCGGGCAGGCATCGACGCGCCGCCGCCCACCAGGTACTCGCCGGTGTGGGAGCCCGAGACCGATCCCACCGCACTGGATCTCGCCGCCGAGGGGATCTCCAGCATCATCTGGGCCATCGGCTACCGGCCCGACTACCGATGGATCGAGGCCAGTGCCTTCGACGGCGGCGGCCGACCCATGCAGACGCGCGGCGTCACCGAGATCCCCGGACTGACCTTCATCGGTCTGCCGTGGATGCACACGTGGGGCTCCGGCCGCTTCCTCGGCATCGACCGGGACGCCCGGCACATCGCGGACACGCTCGCGCAATCCCACGGTGGCCCGCGGCTGCGGCTCGCGGCCGGCCGCTGACCTAGCAGGATCAGGAAGTGAATACCGTGTCCGTCTCCACCAGAGTCGATCTCGCCCTCCTCGGCATCCGAGGCACCCCACCGGTACATCGCACGGGTGGCGCCGGTCCCAGCGACGACGGCCACCTCGTCATCGATGGCCTGGCGGCCGCGATCCCGCGGAATCCACACAGCCCCTACGTCTTCGACGGCAGTCGAGTGTTGTTCGACGGTACCGACGTCGGCGTGCACGTGAGCGCGGTGGCGCGACCGCGGTTCTACGACCTGCACACCGCCGACGGCGTGCCCTACGACAAGATCGCCCGCCTGCACGGACGCAGCGTGTTGGCCACCACGGTGGTGCAGACGTGCATCCGGTACGCCGAGGACCAGCGGTGCCGGTTCTGCTCCATCGAGGAGTCGCTGCGCAGCGGCGCGACCACTGCCGTGAAACGTCCGTCCGAGCTGGCCGAGGTCGCACGCGCCGCGGTCGACCTCGACTCGATCACCCAGATGGTCATGACCACCGGGACTTCCGCGGGCCGCGACCGGGGCGCCCGGCATCTGGCCCGATGCGTCCGCGCGGTCAAGGACGCGGTGCCCGGCCTGCCGATCCAGGTGCAGTGCGAGCCACCCGACGATCTCGCCGTCCTCACCGAGCTCCGGGAGGCCGGCGCGGATGCGATCGGCATCCATGTCGAGTCGCTCGACGACGAGGTCCGCCGCAGGTGGATGCCGGGCAAGTCCACGGTCTCGCTCAACGACTATCGCGCCGCGTGGTCCGAGGCCGTCCGGGTCTTCGGTCGCAACCAGGTGTCCACCTACCTGCTGGTGGGTCTCGGCGAGGACCCCGACGAGATGATCCGGGGCGCAGCGGAACTCGCAGACATCGGGGTGTACCCGTTCGTGGTGCCGTTCCGCCCGCACGCGGGCACACTGGCGGTGGACGTGGACGGTGCCACCGCCCCAGACGCTGCGGTCGTGGAGCGGGTCACCCGCGAGGTGGCCCGACACCTACGGCTGCGCGGCATGACCGGCGCCGACCAGCGCGCCGGGTGCGCCGCCTGCGGCGCGTGCAGCCTGCTCCAGAGCGCGGGGGCGTGATCATGCTCGACGGCGGCGGTATCCGCGTTACCACGCTCGCGCCCGCGGGCCTGTCGATCCTGGCGGGAGCACCGCCGGAGCGACCGGCCTTCCTGATCATCGCGCTCGACGCCGACGATCCCCGGATCGCCGAGTATCGACGGCTGCGGCACGCCGAATTCGTCGAGCGTCAAGGCCTTTTCGAGCACACAGACCGAGACCGGCACGACGACGACCCGCGAGCCGTGGTCCTCGTCGCCGTCGCGCCGGGCGGCGGCGTGCTCGGCGGGGTGCGGCTCGCCCCGCACCACGACCCCGCGGTCGAGCTCCCGGATATCGATATCGGCTGGTGGATCGGGAGCCGTCTCGTGGTCGCGCCCGGCCGGCACGCAGCAGGCGTCGGCACCGCTCTGGTACGCGCCGCGTGCGCGCACGCCGAGTCGTTGGGCGTGCTGCGGTTCGAGGCCACTGTGCAGGACCGGTACGTCCGACTGTTCCACGAGATCGGTTGGGACGATTGCGGTCCCACCGCCGCCATCGCGGGCCGCGCGCATCGCCGCATGCGCTGGCCGCTGCACGCCGTCCAGCGGGCGGTCGACTCCACCAAGTCGGCGCTCGCCGCCGCGCTGGCGCCGTTCGCCGAGCAGGCGAACGGGCTGGGCCCCAACGGTTTCCGCGGCGACGACGGGGTCCCGGTGCCGGGTACCCCGGTGATCGCGGCGTGCGACGCGATCCTCCCGGCGATGGTCGAACGCGACCCCGAATGGGCCGGCTGGTGCTCGGTCCTGGTGAATGTCAACGACCTGACGGCCATGGGTGCGCGCCCCGTCGGGCTACTCGATGCCGTCGGCGCCCCGACGGCGGCACACCTGAGTCGAGTGATCCGCGGCATCGCGGCGGCAGCCCAGGCGTGGGACGTTCCGGTACTGGGCGGCCACACCCAGCTGGGCGTGCCGCCGGCGCTGTCGGTCACCGCACTCGGCACCACACCGGCCCCCGTGCGAGCGGGAGGAGGCTCCGTCGGCGACATCGTCTCGGTCGTCGCCGATACCGGCGGCGGCTGGCGCCGCGGCTACCACGAACGTCAGTGGGACAGTACGAGTCACCGCACCGCGACCGACCTGCGCCGAATGGCCGGGCTGATCGCCGAGCTCCGTCCGGCCGCGGCCAAGGACGTCAGCATGGCCGGGCTCGCCGGCACGCTCGGCATGCTCGCGGAGGCGTCCGGCACCGGCGCCGAGCTCGACGTGGCCGCGCTCCCACGCCCGGTCGGTGCGTCGATGGGAGCGTGGCTCACCTGTTTCCCCGGATACGCGATGCTCATCGCCGACCCGGACCCGATCGGCGCAGTGCCGGCCCCGCTCACGTCCGCGCCGTGCGGGCGCCTCACCGCGCGGCCGGGCGTTCGGCTGCGCTGGCCCGACGGGGTGACGACGGTGGCGGTTGCGGCCGGTGTGACCGGGCTGGGTACGGCGTGAGGACTGTGCGACGTGGGCCGCTGCTGGGTAGGGTGCATGCCATGGCGATGGTGACCCTGGGCGCGCTGGCCGGGCACTTCGGCCGCGACGTCGAGCGTTGCGTGGACAAAGCGGTCGGCATCATCGAGTCCGCCCGCGCGGACGGCGTGGACCTGTTGGTCTTCCCGGACGCCGCCCTCGGCGGCTACATCGGTGACCTGCGCAACCCCGCGCAGGACGACCTCCCGCCCGCGCTGGACCCCGACGGCCCACAGATCGCCGCGTTGGTGGCGGCGGCGGGCGAGGTGACCGTATGCATCGGCTACGCCGAGGCGGCGGGCGCGGTGCGGTACAACACCGCGGTGTGTCTGACCGGCGACGGGGTACTGGGTACCCATCGAAAAGTGCACCAGCCCGCCGGCGAGTCCCTCGCCTACGCGGCCGGCGCGTCGTTCACCGCGTTCGACACCCCGGTAGGTCGAATCGGAATGCTCATCGACTACGACAAGACCTTCCCGGAGGCGGCACGCACACTCGCCCTCGACGGGGCCCGGGTGATCGCCGCGCTGTCCGCCTGGCCGGCGAGCGTCACCGACCGCGCGGCGCGGCTTCCCGCAGACCGTCAGTCACGGCTGTTCGATCTGTACGACTGCGCGCGGGCCGCCGAGAACCAGGTGTTCGTGGTGTCGTCCAACCAGACCGGCGTGATGGGCTCACTGCGATTCCTCGGTCAGGCCAAGGTCGTCGGACCCGGCGGGGACGTCCTCGCCACCACCCGCTCGAAGGGGGGCCTGGCCACCGCCACCGTCGACATCGATGCCGAGTTGACGCGCTCGCGCCGGGTGCTGGACCACCTCGCGGAGCTGCGGCCCGCCACATATCATGCCGACGCGGCATCGGGCGTCTGAGACCTGCTGCGGCACCCTATCTTTCGACGAGGAGCGGACTCCGATGCGCGTCGCCCTGCTGACCTACTCCACCAAGCCGCGTGGCGGCGTGGTGCACACTCTCAACCTGGCGGAGGCGCTCGCCGACCTGGGCGTCCACGTGACCGTATGGTCGTTGGCCCGGGGCGGCGACGGTGGGTTCTTCCGACCCGTAGACCCTCGCGTGCGCTGCCGGCTCGTGCCGTTCCCCGACCACGAGGACGAATCCGTCACCGACCGGATCATCCGCTCGATAGACGCCCTCCGGGAGCACTTCACCCCCGGCGAATACGACGTGGTCCACGCCCAGGACTGCATCAGCGCCAACGCCGTCGAACGGTGCGTCCGCACCATCCACCATCTCGACCGATTCACCACGCCGATCCTGGTCGAGTGCCACGAGAAGGCGATCGTCACGCCCTACGCCCGGATCTGCGTGTCCCGCGCGGTGGCCGGCGAGGTCCACTACGGCTGGGGCTTCGCACCGACGGTGATCCCCAACGGTGTTGCGGCGCAGCGGTTCGCGACTGCAGCCGCCGATACCCAGGCGGCGGTGGCGGCGCGCCGACGGTGGCGCGAACGACTCGGTCCATACGTGCTGGCCGTCGGCGGGATCGAGCCCCGCAAAGGCAGCGTCGACCTACTCGCCGCGTACGGCCGGCTCCGCCGCGAACGCCCCGACCTGCGTCTCGTCTTCGCGGGCGGCGAGACCTTGTTCGACTACCGCGACTACCGCGCCGAGTTCGAGCGCGTGCGAGCGGATCTCGAGCTCGAGCCGGTGGTCCTGGGCCCCGTCGCCGAGGACGAGCTGCCGGCCTTGGTCGCGGCGTGCGACGTATTCGCCTTCCCGTCCACCAAGGAGGGGTTCGGTCTGGCCGCGATGGAGGCGCTCGCCGCCGGCCGACCGGTGGTGGCTCGCGAACTGCCGATCCTGCGAGAGGTGTTCGGCGACGCGGTCACCTACGCGGCCGACGTGCCCGCGCTCGCTGCCCGCCTCGTCGATGCCCTGACACCAGACCCGGCCCGCACCGCTGCAGGCCGAGCTCTCGCCGAATCGCTCACCTGGGACGCGGCAGCGCGCGCCCACGTTGAGTTCTACCGCTCCCACCCCGCCCCCGGCTGAGCCGCTCGCGGGGTTCGCTACCGCACCACCTCGCGGTGTCCACCGTCGATCCGCCGCGTCCAGCCGCGGGAGTCCAGATGCTCCAGCAAGGGGATGGCGACGCGGCGCGTGGTACCCAATGCCTGACGCGCCTGGCTCGTCGTGAACGGCTGCGCCAGGCTCGCCAGCGCACGCATCGCGAGCGCCGGCGCGGCGGGCAGCAGGACGACACCCTCCCCCAGCCGCAAGACCCGGCCGGCGCGCTCGGCGGCCGCCAGCTCGCGTGCCCCGAGTCGCAGGGCTGCGAGGTCGTCGGCCTCGGGTGCGGCGAACGGCTCGGCCCGCAGCCGAATCTCCAGTTCCGCGACCGCCCCCTCCGCCGGGCCGAGCGTCTCTCGGTGGCCCGGTAGCGACAGCATGCCCCCCGCGGACTCGAGCTCCGCCGCTTTCACGACCTCGCCCAGGAGCGCCGGGTCTTCGATCCCCAGCAAGTCGCCCGCCGCGCCGCGAGACATACCGGCCGCCAACGGATCCCGATCGTGAAGGTCGGAGACCGCCGACCGCAGTCGGGTCTGCCACGCTTCGAAGGTGGGCTCGTGCACCCACCAGCGCCCGAGCGCGAGCACACCATCCGGCGGAGCGTCGGCCGAGATACCGAGGAGCACCAGGTGATCCCGCTCGACGACGCCGCGGCGGGCGACCTCCGCGAGCACGTCGCCACCCGGATCGAGCGCCGCGAGCGACGACGACCTGCGGGCCCCGTCGCCGCGGCGACGCAGCGCGGGCGGATCGGCGTCGAGCACCACTGCGCCACCGACGATCCGTCGGGTTCCCGGGTCTCGCAACACGATCCGGTCGCCCGCGACCAGCGGGACCGCCCGGTCGAGGGTCACTCTGGCGTGATCCTCGTCGAACGGCCGCACCCGGGCCGGGACGGCCGCGGTCCCCACGTGCACCGTCAGCCACGCGGACGTGTCCTCGAGCCCACCCGAGACTCGGCGCACGTCCACCGCCGTCGTCTGCGGCCAGCCAACGGGTGTCGCCAACACATCCCCGCGATGTACATCCTCCGCTGCGATGCCGCGCAGGTTCAGCGCGACGCGGCTGACCGGTCCCAGCCGATCGTGCGCGCGACCGTGGCTCTGCAGACCGCGGATGACGACGGTGCGGGTACTGTTGCGCCCCAATACTTCCAGCGTGTCTCCGACAGCGACGGTGCCGGCCGGCAACGTTCCGGTCACCACAGTGCCCGCGCCGGTGATGGTGAACGACCGATCCACCCAGAGGCGCACGCGCCCATCGGTCTGCGGAGCCGGCACCGCTGCCAGTACATCGTCCAGCGCGACCCGCAGTGCATCCAGGCCGGTGCCGTCGACCGCCGAGACCGCAACCGCGGGCGCGCCGGCCAACCCGGTCCCGGCGAGTTCGGCGCGGGCCTGTTCCACGACCTGTGCGACCCGCTCCGGGGCCCGATCGACGCGTGTCACCGCGATCAACCCGTGCTCGATTCCCAGCGCTGCCACTGCATCCCGATGATCGTCGGACTGGGCCCGCCAGCCTTCGTCCGCAGCCACCACGAAACACACCACCGGCACCGGACCGAGGCCCGCCAGCATGTTCCCCAGGAATCGCTCGTGCCCGGGAACGTCCACGAATGCCACTTCGGTACCGGAAGGCAATGTGGTCCATGCGAATCCGAGATCGATGGTGAGGCCGCGCCGCCGCTCCTCCGCCCACCGGTCGGGCTCCATGCCGGTCAGGGCGCGCACCAATGTGCTCTTGCCGTGGTCGACGTGCCCGGCGGTGGCGACGACGTAGGAGACCATCAAGCCAGCCCGTTCACCGCCGCCTGCACGGCGGCGGTGAGGTTCTCGTCGTCCGCTTCTGGAACGCACCGCAGGTCCACCAGACAAGCCCCGTCGTGTACCCGCGGCAGGACCGCAGGGGTACCTTCCCGGAGCAGCTGCGCCGCCGCCTCCGGGAGTCGAATCGCCCAGCCTGGCAAGGGAACCCCAGGAGCTCCCCCGCCGCCGACCCGCCCGTCATGGGGGATCACCGCGGCGCCCACCGCCGCCGCGAGCCGCTCGGCACGCTCACGCAGACGCGTCGGTTCGGCGTGCAACGCAGCGATGACGGGTGTGGTGCCGCCGGCGACGGTGGCCTCGAGCGCGGCCAGGGCAAGCTTGTCCGCCCGCACCGCGCGGGCCAGCGGGTGTCGTGCCAGCCGGGTCACGATTCCACCGCGGCCCAGAAGGACTCCCGCCTGCGGACCGCCGAGCAGCTTGTCGCCGCTGGCCGTGGTCAGGTCGGCGCCCGCAGTCAACGCCGACGCCGCGTCCGGCTCGTCGGGCAGCAGCGGATCGGGTTCGAGCAGCCCGCTCCCGAGGTCTACGACGAGCGGCACGCCGCGCTCGGCGGCCAGCGGTGCCAGCTCGGTGATCGAGACTCCCGCCGTGAACCCCTCGACCCGGAAATTGCTGGGGTGCACTTTGAGAACGCAGCCGGTGTCCGGCCCTATCGCGTCGGCATAGTCACGCAGGTGGGTTCGGTTGGTGGTGCCCACCTCACGCAACCGGGCTCCGGTCGACTCGATGAGGTCGGGCAGCCGGAAACCGGCGCCGATCTCGATCAGCTCGCCGCGGCTCACCACCACCTCGCGCCCGGCGGCCAGGGCCGTGGTCGCGAGGACCAGAGCGGCCGCACCGTTGTTGACCACCAGAGCCTCGTCCGCTGCCGGGCATGCGGCGAGCAGCGCCGCCCTGGCGCCGAGGCCGCGTTTCGATCGGGTGCCGGAGTGCAGATCCAGCTCGACGTCGACGTATCCCGCCGCGGCCAGCAGCGCCTGGACAGCCGCCGTGGACAGCGGCGCACGGCCGAGGTTGGTGTGGACGACGACGCCGGTCGCGTTGAGCACCGGCCGCAGGCCCATCGCGGACCGGGTCGCGAGCGCCGCGCCCACCGCGTCCGCCACCGCCTCGGGTGGAAGGGCTCCGCTGCGGGCGGAGGCCTGCGCCTCGGCGAGCACGGCGCGAATCGTGCGCTCGCTCAAGCGGGCCCGAGCCTCGGCGACCGCGGGCAGCGCCAGGAGCTGGTCGGTACGCGGGATCCGGCTGCGCGGATCGGCCTGCCTCATCGTGGTCCTCACGCCGGTGCTGTGTGCTTGGCGGAGGCGGACGGGAATCGAACCCGCCAGACCGAGATACTCGATCTCACCGGTTTTGAAGACCGGGGGGCCCACCAGGAACCCAGACGCCTCCGCCCAACAACCTAGCGAACGGGCCGGGCTCTACCCTCGATGGGGTGAACCACACCATCGACCCGATCCGACTCACCGGCTTCGCCCACGGCGGCGGCTGCGCCTGCAAGATCCCGCCCGGCGAACTCGAAGAGGCCGTACGCGGCCTGACGGGACAGATCGGTCCCGACGTTCTGGTGGGGCTGGACGACGGCGACGATGCCGCCGCGGTCCGGCTCACCCACGACCTGGCGGTGCTCTCGACCGCCGACTTCTTCACCCCGGTGGTCGACGATGCCTACGACTGGGGCCGCATCGCCGCCGCGAACGCGCTGTCGGACGTCTACGCGATGGGCGGACGCCCGGTGATGGCGATAAACCTGGTGGGCTGGCCCCGCGACGTGCTGCCGCTGGAACTGATGACGGAGGTGTTGCGCGGCGGTCTGGCGGTCGCGTCCGAGGCGGGCTGCCCGGTGATCGGCGGACACTCGATCGACGACCCCGAGCCCAAGTACGGCATGGCGGTGACCGGTATCGCACATCCGGATCGGTTGCTGCGCAATGACTCCGCC
>CAJCHX010000617.1 GCA_903970215.1 Acidobacteriaceae bacterium | reverse complement strand
G
Source organism: Acidobacteriaceae bacterium (assembly GCA_903970215.1). Classification (GTDB taxonomy): domain Bacteria; phylum Actinomycetota; class Actinomycetes; order Mycobacteriales; family Mycobacteriaceae; genus Tsukamurella. The sequence goes on along the minus strand of CAJCHX010000617.1, from coordinate 4,635 downwards.
TCGCGGCCGCGCCCGGCGGTACACCGCCCGGCATCGCGCTGCTCGATGAGGTGACGATCGCCAACTGTGGACTGCACGAGGACGCGTCGGTCGCGGTGAGCCCGGTCGCGGTGTACGGCGCGCGGACAGTGCGGCTACGTGGTTCCCGCCTGGCGGCCGGCGCGCTCGACGGCCCCACCCTGCGCCGCGCGCTGTTGGGAAAGGTGCTGTCGCCCGGCGACAGCGTGTCGCTGCTGCCACGGGATCTCGGACCCGGCACGTCGACCGCCACCACGAGCACCGATCTCGGTCGGCTGGTGGGGATCACCTGGACCACCGAGCTGTTGACGGTGGTCGCCGTCGACCCCGATCCGGGTCCCGTCTCGGTGCAGCCGAACACCGCGGTGCTGTGGGCCGACGCGCCCGCAGCCGCGCTGCCGGATTCACCCGCTCCCGCGGGGTCGGTCTCCCCCGCCGACGACACGGTGCGGCCGCCCGCACACCGGACGCCGCCCGTCGCCCATCTGGTCGGGGTCGATGAGGCAGCGCGCCGGCTGCAGGAGTGGCTGGCGCTGTGCATAGACGACCCGGAACTGCTTCGACGACTAGGCGCATCGCCCCAGCTCGGGGTGCTGGTGACCGGCCCCACCGGCGGCGGGAAGGCGACGCTCGTGCGCGCCGTCGTGGCGCCTCGCCCCTTGATCGAACTCGACGGCGCCCTGACCGGCGCGCTCGAACCGGCGGCTCGCCTGGAGCGCGTTCGCGATGCAGTCGCGCGCGCCACCGCGGCCGACGGAGCGACGCTGCTGATCCGCGACGTGGAGGGGCTGCTACCCGCCGAACGCGAGCCGGTCTCATCGATGATCCTGGACGCGCTCCGCGGTGCGATCGAGACGCCCCGGCTCGCCGTGATCGCCACCGCGTCCACCCCGGCCGACGTGGACCCGCGGCTGCGGGCCCCGGACCTGTGCGACCGCACCGTCACCATCGGCCTGCCCGACGTGCGAGCTCGGGAGGGGGTGCTACGACTGCTGCTCCGCGACGTCCCCGCCGACGCGGTCGACCTGCATGAGGTGGCGCTGCGCGCCCCGGGCTTCGTGGCCGCGGATCTGGCCGCGCTCTGCCGGGAGGCTGCGCTGCGCGCCGCCGCTCGCGCCGCCGCCTCCGGTGACGAACCCGAACTGACCCAGGCCGACCTCGAAGGGGCGTTGTCGGTGATCCGCCCGGTATCCCGGCCGACCGAGGTGGCGGTGGGGTCCCTGACGCTCGACGACGTGGGCGACATGGTCGAGACCAAGCAGGCGTTGACCGAGACGGTGCTGTGGCCACTGCGCCACCCCGACACCTTCGCCCGGCTCGGGGTGCAGCCGCCGCGCGGGGTACTGCTGTACGGGCCGCCCGGCTGCGGCAAGACGTTCGTCGTCCGTGCTTTGGCGGCAAGCGGTCAGCTGTCGGTGCACTCCGTGAAGGGCGCCGAACTGATGAACAAGTGGGTCGGCGAGTCCGAACGAGCGGTGCGGGACCTGTTCGCTCGCGCCCGAGGCAGTGCGCCGTCGCTGATCTTTCTGGACGAGGTGGACGCACTCGCGCCACGACGCGGCCAGGGCACCGACTCGGGGGTCGGCGACAAGGTGGTCGCTGCGCTGCTCACGGAGCTCGACGGCGCAGAGCCGCTGCGCGACATCGTGGTCGTCGGCGCGACCAACCGGCCCGACCTGGTGGATCCGGCACTTCTGCGGCCCGGTCGGCTCGAGCGCCTGATCTTCGTCCCACCGCCGGACGCGGCCGCCCGGGCCGAGATCCTCCGCGCGGCCGGCCGGGACATCCCACTGGACGGCGTCGACCTGGACGAGCTCGGGATCGACCTCGAAGGGTTCTCCGCCGCCGACTGCGGCGCGCTCCTGCGGGAAGCCGCTCTGAGCGCCATGCGCCGAGATATCGATGCGGCCACGGTCACGGCGCAGGACGTCGCCGCGGCGCGCGCGGTGGTCCGGCCGTCGCTGGACCCGGTCCAGGTGGCCGACCTCGCCGCCTACGCCAGTCACCACAGCGGATGACCCGGGGAAAACCAGCGTCGCTACGCGCCGCCGTCGGCGTGAGCCGCCCGGCTCTGCTCGACGACGCTGGTTTTACCGGTGATCGCCGCGGCGGATCAGCACCAGGATGTCGGCCATCACGGCCGGCCAGTCGTACACGATCTCCTCATAGGTGAGCCGCAGCGACAGATACCTCCCCACCAGCGCCGCCCGGTCGCGGCGCCGGTCGTTGCGGTAGCCGCCCGGGTCGGCGTGATGCTGCCGGCTGTCGCACTCGACGATCAGGCGTCGTCCGACCAATAGGTCGACCCGCCCGACGTCGGGCACCAGCACCTGCACCTCGACGCGGATACCTGCCGCCCGCAGCCGCAATCGCACCATCGACTCGGTCCCCGATTCGGCGCGCCCGTCACACCGGGTCAACGACTTGGCGGCGGGTAGCCTGGGCAGCCATTCGCGCAGGTCACCCTCGGTTGCCAGACCGAGGTGCAGCACTGAATCGCACACCACGATGAAGTCCTCGGCAGACAGGCAGCGAACCGCCGACCGCAGCGCCAGCGGCAGCGGGTCGCAGGCCGCGACGACCGGCGCGGCGGGCACCGGACACCACACCACACCGGAGCGCGACACTCCATAGCGCGACCGGCGGGCGTGGACGCCCCGCGGGACGGGCGGGATCCACACCCCACGCAGCCGCAACACGGACACACACGTGAGACAACCGCCGGCCATGACCGCTGTCACCACGTCGGGATGAGCGGCTGGCGCGGCATACCAGCCGTGCCGCAGCGACCGCAGCCCGAAGGCCCCCCGTTCCAGCTGATGCCGGTCGATGCCGGCGGCACACAGGTCGCGAGCACGCAGCACACCCCCGTGCGCATGCAGCAACCGTCCAACGTCTCCCATGCACTTCCCCCGACACCGCATTTCCCCGAAACGGATTTATAGCCCATATCGGCGGGGACGTCACCTACTCCATCCACAGTTGGAAAAAGCAGCACTCTGGGGTACGGCCGTCTGCCTGTCAGCGACGGCTCCGGCTCACGACGTTGTTTTTTCCGCTAGCCGAGCCCGCTGACCTGATAGGTCACTGCGTTGGGTACCCCGGTGGAGGTACTGCCGGGGGCGGCGGCGCTGATCGACACCAGGTAGCCCTTGCCGGTCAGCTGTGCCGTTCGGGTCCCGCCCTGGGTGCCCTGGCTGCTGACGATGTATCCGGCACCGAGGAGTGCGTTGCGCGCAGCGTCGAACCCCTTCTCGTCGGCCTGCACGGTGACACTGAAGACCTCGGTACCGTCCTGCGAGCGCGCGCTCGCGGCGATCAGAGCGCCCTGCACGAGCGGCACCGTCCGCGCGGGAAAGCCGGCGGGCAGGGTCACCGTCGCGGACGCTCCCGCCTGGTCTGACGTCGTTCCGCCGCACGCCGACGCGCCGATCAGTAGCCCGGCCCCGACGGCTGCCGCGACCACCGCCCGGATCGCCTGCCGTCGTCGTCCGCCTTGGCCGCACACGTAACGCACCCTCTCGTCCGACCGGTACGATGGCGAAGGATCGACACCCCGCCCCACGAAGACGGAGTGCCCCTTGCTCGTAGTCCTTATCTGCCTTTCCTTGGCGACCTTAGCGGCCCCCGTCCTGACGAGCCTCCTCGGCGCGCGGGCGTTTCTGGTGCTTGCCCTGGTTCCGGCCGGTGCACTGGTATGGATTCTCACAGTCTGGCCCACAACCGGCGCGGCCGTGCGAACCGAGAACCTACCCTGGCTGCCCACGCTGCACATGAATCTCGACCTGCGGCTGACTCCCCTGGCGGCGGTCATGTCGCTGCTGGTTCTGGGCGTCGGCGCCGCCGTCCTCGTGTACTGCGCCGGATACTTCGCCGGCAGCCCCGCGCGCAAGCTGCCGGTGTTCGCGGCAGAGTTGGTCGCCTTCATGGCCGCCATGTTCGGTCTGGTGACCAGCGACAACATGCTCCTGCTCTACACATTCTGGGAGCTCACGTCGGTCCTGTCGTTCCTGCTCGTCGGGTACTACGCCGAGCGCGCCACCAGCCGCCACGCGGCCACCCAGGCGCTGTTGGTGACCACGCTCGGCGGCCTCGCGATGCTGGTCGGCATCGTCACACTGGGGCAGACCTACCACACCTACAAAGTGTCCGAGTTGGTCGCGACGGTGGTCGCCGACCCCGGATCGGTCACGATCGGGGTCCAGGTCGCGGTGGTGCTGGTCCTGGTCGGTGCACTATCCAAATCCGCGATCGTGCCGCTGCATTTCTGGCTACCCGGCGCGATGGCCGCCCCGACGCCGGTCTCGGGATATCTGCACGCAGCGGCCATGGTCAAGGCCGGCGTGTTCCTGGTCGCCGTCCTGGCGCCCGCCTTCGCGCACCTGGGGTCATGGCGGATCCTGGTGCTCGGCCTGGGGCTGTTCTCCATGGTCCTGGCCGGGTGGCGGGCCCTGCGCGAGTTCGACCTCAAGCTGATCCTGGCGTTCGGCACCGTCAGCCAACTGGGCTTCCTGATGGTGCTGATGGGCACCGGCGAACAGAACGTGGCCCTGGCGGGCACCGCGATGCTGGTCGCGCACGCCCTGTTCAAGGCGACGCTGTTCATGGTGGTCGGCA
>CAJCHX010000616.1 GCA_903970215.1 Acidobacteriaceae bacterium | reverse complement strand
TCGGGCGCAGCTCCGGCGGGATCACCGGAACGGCGTCGAGGACCATGCCCAGCGGCGAGTTACCCGACATCTGGAACGCGGCGACCACCTTGAGCCGCTTGAGCGCGCGGAGCTTCTTCTGCCCCTTGCCCGAGCGGATGGTCTCCCGCAGGATCTCGGCCTCGGCGTCGATGTCGAAGTTCTCGATGAGCTTCTTGATCGCCTCGGCACCCATCGCGCCGGTGAAGTACTCGCCGTAGCGGTCCTGTAGCTCCCGGTACAACTTCTCGTCGACGATCATGTCCTTCGGCGAGAGCTTGACGAACGTGGTCCAGATCTCGTCGAGCTCGTCGATAGCACGCTGCGCGCGGTCGCGGATCTGCCGCATCTCCCGCTCGCCGCCGTCCTTGACCTTGCGGCGCGCATCGGCCTTGGCGCCCTCGGCCTCCAGCACGGCCAGATCGTCCTCGAGCTTCTTGGCGCGCGCCTCGAGATCGACGTCGCGCTGGTCTGCGAGGACCTTCTTCTCCGCCGTGATCTCGGCCTCGAGCGTCGACTGCTCGTTGTGCCGCTGCTCCTCGTCGACCGCCACGATGACGTACGCCGCGAAGTAGATGATCTTCTCGAGGTCTTTCGGCGCCAGGTCCAACAGGTAGCCCAAGCGCGACGGAACGCCCTTGAAGTACCAGATGTGGGTGACCGGCGCAGCCAACTCGATGTGGCCCATCCGCTCACGCCGCACCTTGGCGCGGGTCACCTCGACGCCGCAGCGCTCGCAGATGATGCCCTTGAACCGGACGCGCTTGTACTTACCGCAGTAGCACTCCCAGTCGCGAGTCGGTCCGAAGATCTTCTCGCAGAACAGGCCGTCCTTCTCCGGCTTGAGCGTGCGGTAATTGATGGTCTCGGGCTTCTTGACCTCGCCGTAGCTCCAGTTGTGGATGTCGTCGACGGTCGCCAGACCAATTTTCAGTTCATCGAAGAAGTTGACGTCGAGCACTGCTCTCCTCAGTATTTCTTTGGTCGTCCGCGGGGCGTGCGCGGGGGCGCGGCGCCCCGCGGGGGCGAAACTAGTTGGCGAGGTCTTCGGCCGAGGCGTTCTCGTTGCGCGAGAGGTTGATGCCCAGGTTGGCAGCCGCCCGCTCGAGATCCTCATCGTCACCGTCGGCCATCTCGATGGCGGCACCGTCGGAAGACAGCACCTCCACGTTCAGGCACAGCGACTGCAGCTCCTTCAGGAGCACCTTGAACGACTCCGGGATTCCGGGCTCGGGGATGTTCTCGCCCTTGACGATCGCCTCGTAGACCTTCACGCGGCCCACCACGTCGTCGGACTTGATGGTGAGCAGCTCCTGCAGCGTGTAGGCGGCGCCGTAGGCCTGCATGGCCCAGCACTCCATCTCGCCGAATCGCTGGCCACCGAACTGTGCCTTACCACCCAGCGGCTGCTGCGTGATCATCGAGTACGGACCGGTGGACCGGGCGTGGATCTTCTCGTCCACCAGGTGGTGCAACTTGAGGATGTACATGTAGCCGACCGCCACCGGGTACGGGAACGGCTCGCCGGAGCGCCCGTCATACAGCGTCGCCTTGCCGTCGCCGCCCACCATGACGTCGCCGTCACGGTTCGGCAGCGTCGAGCCCAGCAGGCCCTGCAGCTCCTCGTCCCGCGCGCCGTCGAACACCGGCGTCGCGGTGTTCGTGTCGGCGGGCTGCGCGTACATCTCCTCGGGCAGCGCCGACGCCCACTCGGGCAGACTGCCGTCTGCCAGACGAACGTCCCAACCGGCCTTCGCGACCCACCCGAGGTGGGTCTCGAGGATCTGGCCGATGTTCATCCGTCGCGGCACACCGTGCGTGTTCAGGATGATGTCGACCGGCGTGCCGTCCGGCAGGAAGGGCATGTCCTCGGCGGGCAGGATCTTGCCGATGACGCCCTTGTTGCCGTGCCGGCCGGCCAGCTTGTCGCCGTCCTGCACCTTGCGCTTCTGAGCCACGTACACCCGGACCAGCTCGTTGACGCCGGGCGCGAGCTCGTCGTCGTCCTCGCGGCTGAACACGCGCACGCCGATCACCTTGCCGGTCTCACCGTGCGGGACCTTCAGCGACGTGTCGCGCACCTCGCGCGCCTTCTCGCCGAAGATGGCGCGCAGCAGGCGCTCCTCCGGGGTCAGCTCCGTCTCGCCCTTCGGGGTGACCTTGCCCACCAGGATGTCGCCGTCGCGGACCTCGGCACCGATGCGGATGATGCCGCGCTCGTCCAGGTCGGCCAGCACCTCGTCGGAGACGTTCGGGATGTCCCGGGTGATCTCCTCCGCGCCCAGCTTGGTGTCGCGAGCGTCGATCTCGTGCTCCTCGATGTGGATGGACGTCAGGACGTCCTCCTCCACGAGGCGCTGGCTCAGGATGATCGCGTCCTCGTAGTTGTGGCCTTCCCACGGCATGATCGCGACCAGCAGGTTCTTGCCGAGCGCCATCTCACCGTTCTCGGTGCACGGACCGTCGGCCAGCACCTGGCCCACCTCGACGCGCTGACCGGCGTCCACGATCGGCCGCTGGTTGGCGCAGGTGCCCTGGTTGGACCGCGCGAACTTGCGCAGCCGGTAGGACTTGCGGGTGCCGTCGTCGGCCATCACGGTGATGAAGTCGGCGGACACCTCCTCCACGACGCCGGCCTTCTCCGTGATCACCACGTCGCCCGCGTCGACCGCGGCACGCAACTCCATGCCGGTGCCGACGAGCGGGGACTCGCTCCGCACCAGCGGCACGGCCTGACGCTGCATGTTCGCGCCCATCAGCGCGCGGTTGGCGTCGTCGTGCTCGAGGAACGGGATCATCGCCGTCGCGACCGACACCATCTGGCGCGGCGAGACGTCCATGAAGTCGACCTGGTTCGCGGCGACGAACTCGACCTCGCCGCCCTTCTTGCGCACCAGGACGCGGGAATCGAGCAGCCGGCCGTCGGCATCCGCCGCCGAGTTGGCCTGCGCCACGACGTGGCGGTCCTCCTCGTCAGCCGTCAGGTAGTGGATCTCGTCCGTCACGACACCGTCGACCACCCTGCGGTACGGCGTCTCGATGAAGCCGAACGGGTTGACCCGCGCATAGCAGGACAACGAACCGATCAGACCGATGTTCGGACCCTCGGGGGTCTCGATCGGGCACATGCGGCCGTAGTGCGACGGGTGCACGTCGCGCACCTCGAGGCCTGCGCGCTCACGGGACAGACCGCCGGGGCCCAGCGCCGAGAGACGGCGCTTGTGCGTCAGTCCCGACAGGGGGTTGTTCTGGTCCATGAACTGCGACAGCTGCGACGTTCCGAAGAACTCCTTGATCGCCGCCGACACCGGCCGGATGTTGATCAGGGTCTGCGGAGTGATCGCCTCGACGTCCTGGGTGGTCATCCGCTCGCGGACGACGCGCTCCATGCGGGACAGGCCGACGCGGAGCTGGTTCTGGATCAGCTCGCCGACGGTGCGCAGGCGACGGTTGCCGAAGTGGTCGATGTCGTCGACCTCGACCGGCACCTCGGTACCGCCCGGGACCGTCATGTACGTCAGCTGGTCGGCCGGAGCCTCGTGCAGCCGCACCAGGTACTCGACCGTGGCGACGATGTCCTCTTCGGTGAGGACCAGCGTCTGCGAGCCGTCCGCGTTGGCGGGCAGGCCCAGCTTCTTGTTGAGCTTGTACCGGCCGACGCGCGCCAGGTCGTACCGCTTCTCCTTGAAGAAGAGGTTCTCCAGCAAGGCCTGCGCCGACTCCTTGGTCGGCGGCTCGCCCGGCCGCAGCTTGCGGTAGATGTCGAGCAGCGCCTCGTCGGTGCCGGCCGTGTTGTCCTTCTCGAGCGTCGACCGCATGATCTCGGAGAAGCCGAACCGCTCCTCGATCTGCTCGTTGGACCAGCCGAGCGCCTTGAGCAACACGGTGACGGGCTGACGACGCTTACGGTCGATGCGCACGCCCACGGTGTCGCGCTTGTCGACGTCGAACTCGAGCCAGGCGCCACGGCCCGGAATCACCTTGACGCTGTGCAGCGGCTTCTCGGTGGACTTGTCGATGTTCTCGTCGAAGTAGACACCCGGGGACCGCACGAGCTGCGATACGACGACCCGCTCCGTGCCGTTGATGATGAACGTGCCCTTGTCGGTCATCATCGGGAAATCGCCCATGAACACCGTCTGAGACTTGATCTCGCCGGTGTTGTTGTTGATGAACTCGGCGGTGACGAACAGCGGAGCCGCGTACGTCATGTCCTTGTCCTTGCACTCCTCGAGCGAGGCCTTGACCTCGTCGAAGCGCGGGTCGGAGAAGGAGAGGGACATCGAGCCGGAGAAGTCCTCGATCGGGGACAGCTCGGCGAGGATGTCCTCCAAGCCGCCGGTGGGATTGGTCTCGCCGCGCGAAATGGCCTTCGCACGCCACTCGTCCGAGCCGACCAGCCAGTCGAAGGAGTCGATCTGGAGATCGAGCAGTCCCGGAACCGGAAGGGGTTCACTGATCTTCGCGAAGGACACACGTTTGGGGGCACCTGGCACCCCACCCGAGTTCTTCGTCGAGCCCGCGTCGGTCGAGGTCTGGCCGGAGACTGAGACTGCCAAGATGCGTCCTCTGCTTTGCCTAGTAGATTGCCAACACCGCCGACGGCGACCTGCAAGCAAAACACCCCGCAAGCGGGCGGGAACGTATTCAGATGGACAGGAGGCAGCCAGCGCAACGCCCAACATTAGCAGAACGGGTCAATACCCGCAAGAGACAGCCCTCGTCAAGCAGGGCTCGCGACGCGGGCCGGTCCTATCGACTGGCTACCGAGGAAGCACCGCTGCTCCGCGTCTGTAGCTAAGAGTGACCTGATCGCGCCCAATCGTCAAGCGAAACCACCGCATCGGTGAAAATTTCCCCTGATCTGCACGCAGCACCGGGGTACCTGCACCGTCGGGCCGCCCGGGCACCGCCCGGCACCTGCGCCAGAGCGCGAACCGGGCGCCCGGACACATGGTCCGAACGCCCGGTTGCGTGCGTGCTGCGGAGGGTCAGTCGCGGTAACGCGGCAGTTGATCGGTCGATCCCAGGTCGACCTCGTCGTGGGCCGGCGTGAGGTACGAGGTGGTCGGATCATCGCTACCGGCGAACCCACCCGGACGCTGTACCGGAACCTGGGCGGTCGTCGGCTCGTTGAGGTACGACGTCGCGGTGTTCTGGCCCGGCGCCGCGACCGCAGCGGCGAGCGGCTCGTCGCCGAGGTCCTTGAGGATGGCAGCGCGGGCCTTGGGGGGCAGCGACGGCAGCATCTGGCGCACGCGCGCCTTGCGCCGGGCGACACCCTTGCGCTCCGGCATGCCCGGCGAGGGCTGCATCTGCGGCGCGATCTCCTCGATGAGGTCGACACCACCGGCCGAGTGGCCCGCCGCGACGGCAGCCGCCTCGGCCTCCATCTGCGCGGTGTCCTTCTCCTCCGACATACCGATCGGCCCGATCATCGAACCGGTGAGGAACTGCTTGACCACCGGCTCGTCCGAGGTCAGCAGCAGTTCGCGGGGGCCCATCATCACGAGCCGCTTGAGGAACAGCATGCCCATGTTGTCCGGGACCGTACGGACGATGTTGATGTTGTGCGTGACGATCAGGGTGGTGCAGTCGATCTGCGCGTTGATGTCGATCAACAGCTGGGTGGTGTACGTGGTACGCACCGGGTCGAGGCCCGAGTCGGGCTCGTCGACGAGCATGATCTCCGGGTCCAGCACGAGCGCGCGGGCGAGGCCGGCGCGCTTGCGCATACCACCGGAGATCTCACCGGGCAGCCGGTCCTCGGCGCCGATCAGACCCACCATCTCGAGCTTCTCCATGGTGATCTTGCGGATCTCGCTCTCCTTCTTCTTCGTGTGCTCACGAAGCGGGAAGGCGGTGTTGTCGTACAGGTTCATCGAGCCGAACAGCGCGCCGTCCTGGAACAGCACGCCGAACATCTTGCGGATCTCGTACAGGTCCGAGGACGAGCATCGGAGGATATCCGTACCGTCGATGATGATCTCGCCCTCCTCCGGGCGAAGCAGACCGATCAACGACTTGAGGAACACGGACTTACCAGTACCGGAGGGGCCGAGGAGAACCGACACCTCACCCGACGGAAGAGTCAAGGACACGTCGGTCCAGATGTTCCTAGAACCGAACGACTTCGTCAGGTTCTTCGTTGTGATTTCGACACCCACTGCAAGGCCCTTCCTACGATCCACGCGATGTGGCACGCGCCACAGGAGCGTACGTTATGCCGACCATACCTCACCCCGTGACTGCGAATGAAGCGAACCCGAACAGCGTGTTCACTTTGGTGTCTTCTCTCCACGACAACGGCCCTCACCGCGAGTGCGGTGAGGGCCGTTGCGAAGTTATCGCGGTGACGAGCCGGAGGCTCGTCGTGACCGGATCTACTTGACGGAGACCGAAGCGCCGGCGGCAGCCAGCTTCTCCTTGGCGGCCTCGGCGGCCTCCTTGTCGACCTTCTCGAGGATAGCCTTGGGAGCGCTCTCGACGAGGTCCTTCGCCTCCTTCAGGCCCAGGCCCGAGACCAGCTCGCGCACGACCTTGATGACCTGGATCTTCTTGTCGCCGGCGCCCTCGAGGACGACGTCGAACTCGTCCTGCTCGGCAGCAGCCTCAGCGGCGGCGGGGGCAGCGCCGGCAGCCGCGACGGCGACCGGAGCAGCGGCGGTGACCTCGAAGGTCTCCTCGAATGCCTTCACGAACTCCGAGAGCTCGAGCAGGGTCAGCTCCTTGAAAGCGTCAAGCAGCTCGTCGGTGGTGAGCTTCGCCATGGTGGCGTCCTTCCGTTAAGTCCTTGCCCGCTGATCCGCGAGCTAGGGAATAGTGATGGTGAATCGCTGGATCAGCGGTTTTACTCTGCGGCGGCGTCGGCGGCTTCGACGGGAGCGTCGGACGCGCCCGTGTCGCCTTCCTCGGCAGCCTTCTTCTCTTGCAGCGCGGCGACCAGACGGGCCACCTGCGAAGCGGGAGCGTTGAACAGGCCGGCGGCCTTTGCCAAGTTGCCCTTCATGGCACCGGCGAGCTTGGCCAGGAGCACCTCACGCGACTCGAGATCGGCGATGCGCTCGACCTCTGCCACGGACAGCGCTTTGCCGTCCATGTAGCCGCCCTTGATGACCAGGGCCTTGTGGTCCTTGGCGAACTTCTTGATCGCCTTGGCTGCCTCGACCGGCTCGCCCTCGATGAAGGCGATCGCGGTGGGGCCGATGAACAGCTCGTCGAGGCCCTGCACACCGGCGTCTGCCGCCGCGCGCTTGACCAGGGTGTTCTTGGCGACGGAGTACGTCGCGCCGGCGCCGAGCGAGCGACGCAGCTCGGTGAGGTTGCCGACCGACAGGCCACGGTATTCCGTGACGACCGTGGCCGTGGACTTCTCGAACTGCTCGGCGATCTCCGCTACCGCGGCGACCTTTTCAGCGTTTGCCATACTTCGCCTCCTCTCTGCATGTTGCGCGTCGGCGCACGAAGGAGGCCTCAAACGACGAAAACCCCGGCGCAGGGCGCACGGGGTCAGACGTCACGCGAACGTGACCGAGCAGAACCTCGTCCTCCTGCGTGGGTCGCCGGCTGCTGCCGGGCCTTCGATCTCGGTCGCCTTGCGGCGGCCTCGATGACCGACGGTCTCTGGTGGAACGATCCGGGTTGCCGGATTCCAAACGTCGATACTACAGGCCGGAGCAGGCGTACACAAACCGCTGGTTCGGCCACACACCGCTGGCTCAGCGTAGGGGCACGCCGCTGTCTCAGTGCAGGGGCACGCCGCACTCGCGGAACACCACCTCGGCGGCGAACGCCGCCTCCGGCCCCATCACCGTCCGGAGCACCCCCACCAGGGTGGACGTGAACTCCGGCCCGTGCGCCGCAACCCCGCCAGCCACCAGGTGGTGCGCCACCTCATGCAGCACCACCAACTCACGCAGCGCCCAGGCGCCCTCGGCGGACGCGGGGACCGCGATCACCGGTGGATCCGGCTCGTAGTGCGCGCTGCCGGCCCCCCTACGGGACCGAACCCGCACGTCAGGCGTCCGGCCGAGGAGCCGCAGCGCCTGGTCGACGTAACGCTGCACCGACTCCACCGATGCGAACCGCGCTTCGGGCGGCAGGGTCAGCGCGACACCGAACACGTCCACCTGCCGTCCCGGGGCGCCCGACGCGTGGTCGAACAGCCCACGAACCATCGCTTCCGCCTGGTACAGCGCAGCACGGCCGCGATCGGGCGCCCGCGTCACATGTCCTTTTCGACCTTCAGCTGGTCGGCGATCGCTTGAGCGACCGCTGCCAGCGACGCGTCGCCGATCGGGGTGTCGGTGAGCAGGTACGTCTGTGGTGCCGTCTCGACCACGATCACCGTCAAGTGGTCACCGAGAACGGTGATCCCCGGCTTACTGATCAAGATGTCGGCCGTGACCTTCGAGGCGTTGACACCGTCTACGACGATCGATTGGACGCCGCTCTGGTTGGTCACGCGCGGGTTCGCGTTCTGATACCCCGCGCCCGCGGCAATGCACGCCACCATCCGGGGCGCGACGTCGGCGGCCTTCCGGGTGGGCGTGAACGTCGTCTGACCGACCTCCGCCCCTGCCTGCCACTGCTGACCGGCGATCGGATAGACCAGTCCGGAGGCGCCGACGCTCTGGGCATACGTGATGTAGGTCTGCGCAGTCCACCCGGGAGCGGCACTGACCGGGAAGGACAGCGGCCCCGACGACACCCGGTCGCTGATGGGGGCGCTCACGCCGGAGCCGGGCAGACCGCAGCTGTCATCGGCCGCCCCGGCCGACGGCGCCGCCGGCGTAGGCACCGTGGTGCCCGCCGCCTGTGTGGAGCCGCCGTGCGAACCCGTCACAAACCACACCACGAGAACCGCGATAACAGCGACCACCAGCACCGCCGTCGCACCTGCCGCGAGGTAGACGCCGGTGCGGGAGCGCCTGCGTGGCGCCGCCGCGGCAGCGCCGGCACCGGGCCACGCCGGGATACCGCCATCACCAAAATCTGGGCCGCCACCACCTGGGCCACCGCCCCCAGGAGACGCGCCGGCCGCGTATCCGGCCACGGGCTGCTGGACCGGGGGGAATTGGACCGCCGGATACTGCGGCGGTGGGAAAGCC
>CAJCHX010000615.1 GCA_903970215.1 Acidobacteriaceae bacterium | reverse complement strand
GATCCACCCGAGTGACGCGGCGCACGTCATCTTCGCGAACCGGATCTTTCAAGCGCTCGCGCGGGTGATCGAAGTCCGGCGGCCGGCGCGGGTGGGTGTCCCGGCGCGCGTGCACCATCCGCGTCCGCCCGGCTAGGAGGGGAACGGGCATGGTGACCGCCGGTTCCCGCAGGGGCCTCGCTGCGGTGATCGCGGTGCTGTCCGTCGGCACCGCTGCGTGCGGTGACGGGTCGGCCGACTACGCGCTGCCCGCGGCATTGCGGCCGCCGTGCCCGGCGACCGCCCCGTTCGGAGTGTCGAGTATCGCCACCCTGACGGACCGCACACTGGCGGGCTATCGCCGGGAAGATGCGGCGATTCGAGCCACGGGTGCCACGTGGATCCGGATAGTGATCAACTGGAACGAGACCGAGTCCGCGGACGGATCATTCGCCTGGGAGCGGATCGACGACGCGATCAGCGCGGCCCGGGCAGACGGGTTGTCCGTGCTCGGGCTGATCTCCGGCCCCGCACCAGCCTGGGCCGGCGTCCCGCCCTTCGACGGCGGCAGCCCGCCGCAAGACGCGTCCGCCTTCGCGGATTTCGCGGGCCTCCTCGCGCATCGGTACTCGACGTCGGTGGCGGCATGGGAGATCTGGAACGAGCCCAATCTCCGCGGGTACTGGCATCCGCCCGACCCGTCGGCCTATCTGGCCGCTCTGCGCGGCGCGTACACCGCGATCAAATCGGTCACCCCGGCGGCGACCGTCGTGCTGGGCGGACTGTCGCCGGACGTGTCCGGAATCGACATCGCGACATACCTGGAAGGGGTGTATGCCGCAGGTGGCGGGCGGTATTTCGATGCCGTCGGCGTACACCCGTACGTCGTCCCGTCCCCGCTCGGGACCGATCCGTTCGGCGCGATGGACGCCGTCGAGCAGGCGCGGGCGGTGATGGACCGACACGGCGAATCGCGGAAGCAGATCTGGGTGACGGAGTGGGGCGAGCCGACCGGCACCGCGTACTACGCGGTGCGCGAAGAGCGGCAGGCGGATATCGTGCTGGCGGGCCTGCACCGGTTGCAGCACGAACGCGCGATGGGACCCGTATTCCTGTTCACCACCAAGGACTGGTCCCGCGATAGCTCTGACGCGGATTTCAACTTCGGTCTGTACCGGTACGACTATTCGGCGAAGCCGGTGGTCGATCGGCTGCGTCGACGCTGCGGGCCCTGGGACGATGGTGCCGAAGCGCTCAGCGCAGGACCGACTGCAACGCGCTGACCGCTGGTTTGGGCGTGCCGTCGAAGTGGTACAGGCCGAAATTCAACTCCGGGTTCGGCGAGTCCGCGGCGAGATCGTCCGACGTGAACAGGAAGACGGCGGCTATCCACGGCACGGCGCGCAACTCCCGGGCCGCATCGGCCAGGATGACCGCCTGGGTCCCCTCGGACACGGAATACCGGCCTGGCCCCGTCGCCTGGCCGTACTCGGTCACCCACATCTTCTTTGCGCCATCGCCGTTGGCGAGCATGATCTGTCGACCCGCGTCGATCACGGCGGCGCCGCCGGCGAAGCCGGAGTGATCCGTCCGGATCGGTGACGGGAAGGTATAGGGGTGCACGCCGATCGCGTCGAAGTATCTGCGCCCGCCCAGCCGATACAGATCGGCGATGAATGTCGTGTCGGGAGTGGCCGAGGGGCTGCTGGACGTTCCCCCCACGATCACGGGCTGGCGGCTGCCGGTCGAGCGGATCCCGGTGTACGCCGACACCAGTAGCGGGAGATATGCGGCGGCGGTCGGGGGCACCAGATACTGCGGGAGATTCGGCTCCGACCAGATCTCCCATGCCGTCACCGATCGCGAGTACCGGAGCGCGACCTGCTGGGCGAATACCCCGAACGTGCCGGGGTCCTGGGGTGGGGTGCCGTTCGCGTCCAGAGCCGCGCCGGGCGCCTGCGCCCAGCCGGGGGCCGGGCCCTGCAGGTCCATGAGTATCCACAGACCCGCCGACCGCGCGCTCGCCACGGCGGCGTCGAGTCGGGCCCAGTCGTAGGTCGTGCGATCGTGCTGGATGAGGTTCCACTTGGCGGGGATGCGGATCGCGGTCGCGCCGACGGCGCGGATCTGTGCCGCCTCGCGCGAGTAGTCGGCGCCGGGCAGCATCGTCGACACCGACGCGATCCCGACGGGGGCCCCTGGGTACGCATGCGGCCGGGACGGCGCCAGGGTCGAGAGAGCGAGGATGACGGCCATCAGCGCGGCGAGGACGGTGACCCGCATGAAGTGCAAGGCGTGCCCCTCGGGCGAAGGTCGGCGCGTGGTCGCCGACGACGGGCGGTTAGGCGACGGAGGGCCGTCACAGACTTCTATATGGTGCGCGCTGCCGTGTACTCACGCCCGTGAAACGGTGCACTCGGCGTGATCGATTGCGGCGCCGCACCCCGGCGAGCGACCGGGGTGCCGAGCCCGCCGATGCCGCTGAGAACGTCGAACGCGACCTCGCCCGTCCGCCACAGGGCGAGGATCTCGTCGTCGACTGCTGGGTGGGACCCGGGCTGCTCGAGCGCGAGCCCGTTGGCGAAGGTCAAGGTGTTGTACCCGTCGTCGCCGGCGCGCAGGAGGAGGTTGGACGCGACCCCCGCGCCGACTATTCTGTCGAGTCCCCGTCCGAAGAAGTAGAACTGCCACAGTCCCCAGAGATCGGCGCCGTAGATCCGTTTACTTCGGGCAGGGATCACATCGCCGTTCTTGGCGATGGTGTCGACGATCCGGTAGAAGTCGTGAGCGTTGCCGGGGCGACTTCCTGCTTGTGCAACGGTGTACGCGAGGTCGACAGTGATATGTGCGTTGTACCCGGCCATCGCGACGCGTGCGGGTGGGAGGCCGCATTCGGTTGCGAGGGTGAAATAGTTCGCCCACCACGGCGGTACCGGTCCGCCGGTCCACTCGGCGTGGACGACGCGCAGCCACCTCGACACGAGGTCGATCGAGAGAGTCCTCGAATAACGCGGGTCGTCGAGATCGCGTTGGTCGTGTTGGACCGGGGCGATGGCGTCGGCGATCACTCCGTCGAGCCCGACCGCGAACAGGCCGCGCCAGTCACGGTGTCGCGCTAGGATATTCGCGATATCGCGCTGCCGGGAGGTCACGTCGTCCAGGATTGCGAACGTGGGCGCCGACGATGTTCCGCGCAGGTCGGACCGTTCGATCACCCGTTGGTTTTCCGCGGCGGAAAGCGGCGAACCGCAGTACCTCGACGTGGCCGCGTGCGCCGGAGCGCAGACCAGCGTGACAATCGTCGCGACCGTAGCGGCAATGGCTCCGAGTCGCTTGATCATGAGGGCCGCTTGATCATGAAGGCCGCTTGATCATGAACGCCCGCTCGATCATGAACGGAGCGTACGCGCGGCGTCCGCCGGGTGGGCGGGTTCGCGATCAGGCGGCGGCGATCGTGGCGAAAACCGGCGCTGAGCGATTCTCGCAATGGCTTCTGCGGGTTTCGAGCGCACCGGTCACGGGCGGAATATGATCATTGCGTCACCTAGGGCATTCGCCCTTCTCGACCGGAATTGCATGAAAGTGCGGCCGCTATGCAGATCTCCGGTATGTCCGGTAACGAAGTGTACTGCCTTGTGCAGAAGGGGCTTTTCCCAGGCGAGATAGTCGTGGGCAACAGCGTGTGTTCGATGGGCGTCGGCGGCGCGCTGAACACCTTCGGGCGCACGCTCGCCGGCGGTGAGGTCCGCGCGGTCACCGAATTGATCGCCGACGGGCGCCACGCGGCCATTCATCGGATGGAGGCCGAGGCGCGCCAGCACGGCGCCGTCGGGGTCACCAGCGTCGTCACCGAACTGCGTACCCTCGCCGGTTATACCGAGTTTCTGGCCCAGGGGACATCGGTGCACTCGCAGGGCGTTCGCTCGGCCGCGTCCGGCGTGTTCTCGAGCGCGGCGTCGGGAATGGAGCTCTTCTGTCATCTGGATGTCGGCTATCGCCCTGTGCGTTTCGTGATGGGGAATATCGCCTACACGCTCGGGATCGGACGCGGGATCACGGGTTCGCTCCGGACGATGGCCCAGGGCGAGGTCCATGAGTATTCGCAGATGTACAACACAATCCGCCACCATGCGCTCGAACGGCTGCGCGCGGAGGCCGCGGCCGTCGGGGCGAACTCGGTGGTCGACGTTCAGATCCGGATGCTCCCGTTCGGCCCCGGAATCGTTGAGCTGCTCCTCACCGGCACCGCTTCGTACCATCCCCGACTCTCATCAGGCCCGGTCCAGGACGATCAGGTGGTCACGTCCGAACTGACGGGCGAGGAGATCTGGAACCTCGCGTCGCTCGGTTTCGCGCCGGTGCAACTCGTGATGGCCACGTCGGTCTTCTCGTTGGGGTTGGCCGCGGGAGTCGGCTCCCGCATGCGGAGCCTGACCAGAGGCGAACTACCGCAGGTCACGGCGCTGATCTACCACGCACGCGAGAACGCCCTCGACCTGCTGCGGGCAGAGGCCACACGACTCGGCGCCGAACGGGTGATCGGCAACAAGCTGCGGATCGTCGAACTGGCACCGGGCCTGATCGAGGTGATGGCGGTGGGCACGGCCATCCGGCGAATCGAAGGGATGGAACCGGCGAGCTCAGCACTGATCCCGCAGGCGCTCATCGTCGAACGGGACACGATCGAGGCCAAGCGCACCATCAGCGGCGCTCCCGGCGGCGCCGTCGGGGTTCCGGCTCAGCAGTCGGCGGCCGCGACCCCCAACCGGCTCGCACGCTCGCCGGTCGGCTGTCTGGTGCAGCTGCTGTTGTTCGTGCTCCCGTTCGCGATGATCATCGTCTTCCTGATCGTCGAACGTCGCTTCGTGCACCACTGACGTTCACGCGCTGCCGGGTGACCGGGTTTGGCGCCTCGATGAGTCGAACAACGTGCGCGGGGGAGTTTCTCAGTACTGTTCTGGCCCGTGACTCGAATCAGACCGGTGCGTGGCCTCGTGCTGCTGCTGGCGGCCGCCCTGCTGGGGATGCTGTTCATGCTGGGGGGCGCGACCCACCGGGCCGCCGCCGCGCCGACCGACAACTGCACCCCCGCCGGGATCGCGTCCGCGTCGGCCGCGCCCACCAACCTCGGCTCGGCGGACCAGGGCGGCGAAGACAAGTACACGACGCCGACGGTGACGCCGCTCGACAAGATCGACGTGAACTCGCTGGGCCTGCTCGCGCCTGGGATCATCTCGGTCGGCACGTTGTCGGATGCGGGGCCCAGCATCTGCGTCAACAGCCAGGGCGTGTACACGGGGTTCGACAACGAGCTGCTCAAGGCGATCGCCGCGAAGCTGGGCCTGAAGATCGAGTTCTCGGGCACCGAGTTCTCCGGCCTGCTGGCGCAGGTAGCCAACCACCGGTTCGACGTGGGTTCGTCGTCGATCACCACCACCGACGACCGGCGCAAGACCGTCGCCTTCACCAACGGCTACGACTTCGGCTACTTCTCCCTGGTCGCACCGACCGGCGGGCCGATCAAGTCCTTCAAGAACCTGAGCAGGTCGACGCGCATCGGAGTGGTGCAGGGCACCGTTCAGGACGACTACGTGCAGAACACGCTCCACCTCGACGCGGTGAAGTTCCCCGACTACGCGACGGCCTACGCGAACCTCAAGACCGGCCAGATCGACGCGTGGGTAGCCCCTTCGCAGCAGGCGGAGGGCGCGGTCAAGCCCGGCGATGGAACCGCCATCGTCGAGAACACCTTCAGTGTCAACAACTTCGTCGGCTGGGCCGTCGCGAAGGACAATCCCAAACTGGTGGAGGCGCTCAACTCGGGGCTGGACGCGATCATCGCGGACGGCACCTACGCCAAGCTGTTCACCGACTGGGTGCCCCGGGAGCTTCCTCCGGGCTGGAAGCCCGGCAGCAAGGCCGCCCCGCTGCCGAAGCTCCCGGACTTCGCGGCGATCGCCAAGGAGAACGCCGCGAAGACGACCGCCGCGGCTCCAGTTGCGCGCAAGGGCACCTTGGCGCAGCTCGGGGATACGTTCTTCAACTGGGAGCTGTACAAGCGTGCGTTCCCCACGCTGCTCGAGACGGGCCTGCCGAACACCCTGATCCTCGCGATCGTGTCGGGCGTGATCGGCACGATCCTGGGCCTGGCGCTAGCGGTGGCCGGGATCTCGCGGGCGGTGTGGCTCCGCTGGCCGGCCCGGATCTACACCGATGTCTTCCGTGGCCTGCCGGCGGTGGTGGTGATCCTGGTGATCGGTCTCGGCATCGGGCCGGTGGTCAAGAACATCACCCACAACAACCCGTACTGGCTGGGCGCCATCGCACTGGGGCTGTTGGCCGCCGCATACATCGGCGAGATCTTCCGGTCCGGTATCCAGAGCGTCGAGGCCGGCCAGCTCGAGGCCGCCCGCGCGATCGGGTTCAGCTACCGGCAGTCGATGGCGCTGGTGGTGGTGCCTCAGGGCGTCCGACGCGTGCTCCCCGCTCTGATGAATCAGTTCATCACGCTGATCAAGGACAGCTCGCTGATCTACTTCCTGGGTCTACTCGCCAGTCAGCGCGAGCTGTTCGCGGTAGGGCGGGACCTCAACGCCCAGACCGGCAACCTGTCGCCGCTGGTGGCGGCGGGCATCATCTACCTGGTCCTGACGATCCCACTGACCCATCTGGTGAACTACATCGACGTGCGCCTGCGCACCGGCCGGCAGTCGGAGGCGGAGGCCGAGACCGAGCCGCCCGCACTCGCCGTCGCGAAGGGATGACGACCATGTCCGCAACCATCACGCCGGCCCGGCAGGCGGTCTCCCTGACCGGCACCGATCTGCACCTGTCCTTCGGTAAGCACCACGTGCTGCGCGGCGTCGACATCCAGGTCGACGCGGGTACCACGACCACGGTCATCGGGCCGTCCGGCTCGGGCAAGTCGACCCTCCTGCGCGTCCTCAACCGGCTGCACGAGCCCGACCAGGGCGACATCGCGTTGGACGGCCGGTCGGTGCTCAAGGACAACCCGGATGAGCTGCGGCGCCGCATCGGGATGGTGTTCCAGCAGTTCAATCTCTTTCCGCACAAGACCGTGGCGCAGAACATCGCCCTGGGCCCGCAGAAGCTCCGCGGCCTGAGCAAGGAGGAGGCGCGGGCCCTCGCAGTGAAGCAGCTCGAGGTCGTCGGGCTGGCGCAGAAGGCGGACGCGCGACCCGGCAGCCTCTCCGGCGGCCAGCAGCAGCGCGTCGCCATCGCGCGAGCGCTGGCCATGGAGCCGCAGGTGATGTTCTTCGACGAGGCGACGTCGGCGCTCGACCCGGAGCTGGTGAAAGGCGTGCTCGCGCTGATGACCGACCTCGCCACCCAGGGGCTGACGATGGTCGTGGTGACGCACGAGATGGGCTACGCACGGACGGTGTCCGACAACGTCCTGTTCATGGACCGGGGAGTGGTGGTCGAGACCGGCAAGCCGGACAAGGTCTTCGAAGCGGCCGAGTCGGAGCGGCTGCGGACGTTCCTGTCGCAGGTGCTCTGAACACGATCGGTTCGCGTACCGCAGCGTGCTGCGTACTACATCGGGGCGATGCAGAACGCAGCATGCTGCGCTCGGTGTCGGCGTCGTCAGGCGATGCCCACGGCGAGGGCGACGATGCCGATCAGCGGCGGTACGAGCTGGATCAGCGCCGGCCGCGCCTTGGTGCGGTCGGAGACCAGCAGCACCAGGCCGGCTGCGACCATCGAGCTGGTGCCGACGAAGACGAGGGCGGCGCCGACGGCACGGTCGCCCGCCGCCGCGACCACGATGCCCACCGCGATCGCGATCGCCAGGAACAAGTTGTAGAAGCCCTGGTTGAACGCGAGTGGGCGGGTGGTCTCGGCCTCGTCGGCCGAGGTGCCGAAGGTCGCGCGGGCCTTCGTCGACGTCCACACAAGCGACTCGAGGTAGAAGATGTACACGTGGATCAGGGCCGCGATGGCGGCGAAGACGAGCCCGACGACGATCATGGCCATCATCATTGCCCGCCGTCGTCCCGCGCAGTGCGTTTCGTGGACGGCCCACGGCAAGCTGGTCCGTGTCCTTCATCCGACGACCGCGCAGGCCCCGGCGCGGGGGTGGCCCGGGTCGCCCGCCGGACGAGGCGCTTGCACGGTTCGGTAGGCTGGCTCAGACGCTCGTGGGCCTACCGGCTCCGGGCCTGCAGCTGGATCCCGCCGCGAAAATCGTGCGGATTCCGCCATGTCTATCCGAGGAGTTGTGAGTGAAGAGCACCGTCGAGCAGTTGAGCCCGACACGCGTCCGTCTGAGCGTCGAGGTTCCCTTCGACGAGCTCTCGTCGGACTTCGACCGCGCATACAAGTCGCTGGCGCAGCAGGTCAACATTCCCGGCTTCCGCCGCGGCAAGGCACCGGCGAAACTCATCGAGGCGCGAGTGGGGCGCGACGCCGTCCTGTCGCAGGTCGTCAACGACGCCCTGCCCGGTAAGTACTCGCAGGCCGTCACCGAGACCGAGACCAAGGCTCTCGGTCAACCTGAGATCGACATCACGAAGCTCGAGTACGGCCAGAGCCTCGAGTTCACCGCCGAGGTGGACGTCCGCCCGGACGTCACGCTGCCGCCGTACGACGACGTCGTGGTGACCGTCGGCAGCCTGAGCGTCACCGACGAGGAGGTCGAGGAGCAGCTCAAAGGCCTGCGCGAGCGGTTCGGCACCCTCAAGGGCGTCGAGCGCCCGATCGAGACCGGCGACTTCGTCACGATCGACCTGTCCGCGACCGTCGACGGTGCGGACGTCGAGGACGCCCGCACGACCGGGCTGTCGCACGAGGTCGGCAATGGCGATCTGATCGACGGACTCGACGACACGCTCGTCGGGATGACCGCGGGTGAGACCAAGGAGTTCACCACCGAGCTGGTCGCCGGCGGGCACGCGGGCGAGGAGGCGGTCGTGACCGTCACCGTCGGTTCGGTCAAGGAGCGCGAGCTGCCCGAGGTGGACGACGAATTCGCCCAGCTCGCGAGCGAATTCGACACCGTCGAGGAACTGAAGGCAGACCTGCGGCAGCGGGTCGAGCAGAACAAGAAGCTCGGCCAGGCGTCGGAGATCCGTGACGGTGTGCTCGAGAAGCTGCTCGAGCTGACCGACATCCCGGTTCCGGCGAATATCGTCGAGGCGCAGGCGGCGGAGCAGCTGCACGATGCACTGCACCAGCTGAACCACGATGAGGACCTGCTCGCCAAGGCGCTCGAAGCGCAGGGCTTGACGCGCGACGAGTTCGAGAAGCAGGCGCACGAGTCGGCCGAGAAGCAGGTCCGCGTGCAGTTGCTGCTCGATGCCATCGCGGACGCGGAGGAAGTCTCCGTGGACCAGCAGGAGCTCCAGGAGCACATCCTGTTCCAGGCGCAGCGATACGGCATGAACCCGGGCGAGTTCATCCAGCAGGTGCAGCAGGCGAACCAATTGCCCGCTCTGTTCCAGGAGGTCCGTCGCGGCAAGGGCCTTGCCAATGTGGTCCTCGAGGCCAAGGTGATCGACTCGGACGGCAACGTCGTCGACACGAAGTCGCTGTTCGACCGCGAGGGCGATGAGGTCACCGAGGTCGAGGCGACCGCGGGCGACGAGGTCGAGGCGACCGCAAGCGACGAGGTCGAGACGACCGAGACCGTTGCGGTTGAGGCGTCGGCCGACGAGGCCGAGCCGGAGAGCGCTGCGCAGTCCGAGAGCGCTGCGCAGTCCGAGAGCGCACAGCAGTAGCGTTTCGCCCGAATGTGCGCCCCGCAGCCGACCGGCTGCGGGGCGCACGGCGTATGCGGCCTAGGCCCCATCGCTTCTGCTGTCAGCGTATGTACGCCGTGGCGGGACGTTGGCGGGTGCGCTTTTGGTTAGTGTCGTTGTCAGGAAAGAAAGGCAGGAAGCTGTGACCACTCACACCCCCGCGATGCGGGCGAACACGCCCGGTCTGAACCTCACCGACTCGGTGTACGAGCGCCTGCTGCAGGAGCGGATCATTTTCCTGGGCAGCCAGGTCGACGATGACATCGCCAACAAGCTGTGCGCCCAGATCCTGCTGCTGTCGGCGGAGGACCCCACCAAGGACATCAACCTCTACATCAACTCGCCCGGTGGCTCCGTCACCGCGGGGATGGCGATCTTCGACACCATGCAGTTCTCCGAGTGCGACATCGCAACCTACGCGATGGGTCTCGCCGCCTCGATGGGGCAGTTCCTCCTGGCCGCCGGCACCAAGGGCAAGCGCTTCGCCCTTCCGCACGCGCGGATCATGATGCACCAGCCGTCGGCCGGTATCGGCGGTACGGCGTCCGACATCGCCATCCAGGCCGAGCAGTTCGCCGCCACCAAGCGTGAGATGAACCGACTGAACGCAGAGTTCACCGGTCAGCCGCTCGAGAAGATCGAGATCGACGCCGATCGCGACAACTGGTTCACCGCCCAAGAGGCGCTGGCATACGGGTTCGTCGACCACGTGGTCACGCGGCCCGTCTCGGTGAGCGCGAACTGACCTACGACCTCGAACTGGAGAGCTGAAGAGATGCCCTACACCCCACCGCAATCGCGGTACATCCTCCCGTCGTTCATCGAGCACACGCCCAACGGCGTCCGTGAGTACAACCCGTACGCCAAGCTGTTCGAGGAGCGCATCGTCTTCCTCGGCACGCAGATCGACGATGCCTCGGCGAACGACGTCATGGCCCAGCTGCTGGTGCTCGAGTCCCAGGATCCGGACCGCGACATCACCATCTACATCAACTCGCCTGGGGGGTCGTTCACCTCGCTGATGGCGATCTACGACACGATGCAGTACGTCCACTCGGACATCGCCACCGTCTGCCTCGGTGAGGCAGCCTCGGCTGCAGCCGTCCTGCTGGCCGGCGGAACCCCGGGCAAGCGGGCAGCACTGCCGAACTCCCGGATCCTGATCCACCAGCCGCGCACCGGCGGGTCGATGCAGGGGCAGGTCTCCGACCTGGAGATCCAGGCCGCCGAGGTCGAGCGCATGCGTCGGTTGATGGACGAGGTTCTGGCTCGGCACACGGGCAAGGACCCGGAGCAGGTCCGCAAGGACACCGACCGGGACAAGATCCTCACGGCCGAGGAGGCCAAGGATTACGGGATCATCGATACCGTCTTCCCTTATCGCAAGGCGTCGGCCAGGCGCTGACACGGGTCGGGCGCCGGGCCATGGGTCCGGCCCCGACGCCCCCGAGGCAACCGCGACACGCCGCACGAGCGGGATGCGCGACGCCTGGTGGGGGCTATCGCAAGCTATCTATATCGGTCGCCGGGACTCCTCTGTACGGGTACCGTCATAAGCAGGCGTCGCGTCCCTCGGGGCCGGTGTGAAACGCAAGGAAGTAGGACTCCAGGACTATGGCACGGATCGGTGACGGCGCGGACCTGCTGAAATGCTCGTTCTGCGGCAAGAGCCAGAAACAGGTCAAGAAGCTGATTGCGGGTCCTGGCGTATACATCTGCGACGAGTGCATCGACCTCTGCAACGAGATCATCGAGGAGGAGCTCGCCGAGTCCTCGGAGGTCAAGCTCGACGATCTGCCCAAGCCTGCGGAGATCAGGGACTTCCTCGAGAACTACGTGATCGGCCAGGACAACGCGAAGCGGACCCTCGCCGTCGCGGTCTACAACCACTACAAGCGCATCCAAGCGGGCGAGCGCAAGGACGCCCGCGGCGAGAGCGTCGAGTTGGCCAAGTCCAACATCCTGATGCTCGGACCCACCGGCTGCGGGAAGACGTATCTCGCGCAGACGCTGGCGAAGATGCTCAACGTGCCGTTCGCCATCGCCGACGCCACTGCTCTCACCGAGGCGGGATACGTGGGCGAGGATGTCGAGAACATTCTCCTCAAGCTGATCCAGGCCGCGGACTACGACGTCAAGCGTGCCGAGACCGGCATCATCTACATCGACGAGGTCGACAAGATCGCCCGCAAGAGCGAGAACCCCTCGATCACGCGGGACGTGTCCGGCGAGGGAGTGCAGCAGGCGCTGCTGAAGATCCTGGAGGGAACGCAGGCGTCCGTGCCGCCGCAGGGCGGCCGCAAGCACCCGCACCAGGAGTTCATCCAGATCGACACCACCAACGTCCTGTTCATCGTGGCCGGCGCGTTCGCCGGGTTGGAGCGGATCGTCTCCGACCGGGTCGGCAGACGGGGCATCGGTTTCGGTACCGAGGTGCGGTCGAAGAAGGAGATCGACACCGCCGATCACTTCGCCGACGTACTGCCCGAGGACTTGATCAAGTTCGGCCTCATCCCTGAGTTCATCGGCCGTCTGCCCGTCATCGCCTCGGTGTCGAACCTCGACAAGGAGTCCCTTGTCTCGATCCTGTCCGAGCCGAAGAACGCGCTGGTCAAGCAGTACGCGCGGCTGTTCGAGATGGACGGGGTGGAGCTCGAGTTCACGTCTGACGCGCTCGAGGCGGTCGCCGACCAGGCGATTCTCCGTGGCACGGGCGCGCGTGGCCTTCGCGCCATCATGGAGGAGGTGCTCAATCCCGTGATGTTCGACATCCCGTCGCGCGACGACGTGGCGAAGGTGGTCGTGACGGGAGAGACGGTGCGCGACAACGTGCTGCCGACCGTGGTACCGCGCAAGCGTTCCCGTGACGAGCGGCGCGATAAGAGCGCGTAGGCCCGTCCCCCAGAGCGTTCACTGCCCCGCGGCGCGTCAGCCGCGGGGCAGTGGTTTGTCTGAGGTTTGTCGGAGGTTTGTAGAAACCGTTGTGGGTGGCGCTGATCGGGAGTAGCGACTCGGATCGCTGCTTACTGCAGGCTGATCGGGATGAGCGCGAGCAGACCGGGGACGATCACGGCAAGGCAAGCCGCTAGGGCGAGCAGCCAGCGGAACAACCTGTCCTGGTCTTCGACGGCACTGTTGCCGATGATCAGGGTGCCCGCCACATGGATCGGGTTCATCACCATCAGGGCGGCGGGCACACACACGGCGGCCGCCACCCAGAACGCGACGCCGGTGTGGCCGAAGGTCCCGAACGCGATCGGCATGATCAGCCCGAGCACCCCGAGCGTGGAGCTCTCGATGTTGCAGAGCAGGGCCGTGAGGTAGCCGATGACCAGGATCAGCAGCGCCCCTGTGCCGAGGTGTCGCAGAATGTGCGCGATCGAGTCCATCGTGCCGATCTTCTGCATCAGCCCGAGGTAGGTCAGCAGGCCACACAGCAGCAGGATCGAGTGCCACGGAATCCGAGACAGCAATTGGCGCTCAACCGGGCGGAAAACGATCTGCAACAGCGCGGCCAGGCACATCGCGGTCACGCCGACGTCGGTCTTCGCGATCACGACGAGCAGCAGGAATGCGAGCAGTGCGAGCCCCGAGCACACGATGTACGCGCCGTTGCGTTTCTCGTCTTCGCCTTCCCGAGCCGCGGGAGCGGGCGTCACCTCGAAGGGATGGCCGTTCCGTCGGACCACCGCGGTGAATACCTGGAGGAGTGCCACGACCACCACTGCGACGACGGCCGACACGGCCCACAGACCCCAGCCGGAGTACGTGACGCCGAACTTCTTCGCTGCCTCCCGGACGACGGAGCCGGTGGGGTTGAGCGGCGACAGGCCACAGCTGTTGGCCCCGATGATCACCGCGAGCTCACAGAGCAGGAAGGTTCTCCGGGATCGCACACCGACGTGGGCGACGATCGGTACGAGGAACGCGATGGGCGCCGTCGAGAACGCACCGGCCGTCGTCAGTGCCCCGCCGATCAGAAAGCCGGCCCAGGGCAGCAGCCAGTGCCGGTCGCCGATCACCGCGTACACCTTGTTGACGAACAGGTGCAGAGCCCCGCTGCGTTCGAGGTGCGCGAACATCAATGACACGCCCGCGATCAAGACGAATATGTCGCCGGGGAAGGTGCCGTACATCGTCGTGGGGTTGAGCCCGGAGAGCGCCAGAACGGGCAGCGCCGCGGCGAGCGCGAGCACACCGATGTTCATCCGCCGCCAGATGGCGAATACCAGGACCAGGACCAGCAGGACGAGCGATAGGCTCTGTGCCGCGGACACGGGCGCCTCCTTCTTCCGATGTGTTTCGGCGCCGGGCACCGCACAATATATTCTGTGATCCTTTGCGGCACAGAAGCTACTCCCATCGCGCCTGTGGCACACCGGCTTCCGCGGATTCGTCGGACGGCGACAACCGGAGTCGGGCCTTGTGGGGTCGGACTGGCGGAACATCTGCGTCGACCGGGGT
>CAJCHX010000614.1 GCA_903970215.1 Acidobacteriaceae bacterium | reverse complement strand
CAGGAAGTCCAGCCGCGGCGGCAACGTCTGACCGCGTGATACGTCCACGCGGACCGGTCCCGCTCACGGTGCTCAGATCGACGCCGTGGACAGCCGCGATTCGCCGAGCCAGCGGCGTCGCCAGCGCCGGCCCGGTCGCCGCCGAACGATCGGGGCCAGCGGCGCCGTTGAGAGCCGGCGGCGAGCTTGCCGGCGACGTGACGAGAAGGGCCTCGGTCACCTGGTCATCGTCCTGCTCCTCAGGAGTCGGCGGCGGGGTCCGGACCGCTGAGATGTTCTCGCCGGCCGGCATCTGTCCGTTCACCGAAGAGGACCCGGCCGCGCCCACGGTCGCGATCACGGCTCCGACCGGGTAGCTGCCGCCCTCGGGCACCGGGTCCGCGAGGATCCCAGCCGCGGGGGATTCGTAGGTCATCGTCGCCTTGTCGGTCTCGATCTCGACGAGTTCTTCGCCTTCGGTGACCGTATCGCCGAGGGTCTTGAGCCAGCGCAGGACGGTGCCCTCTTCCATCGAGTCACTGAGGCGGGGCATGGTGATGTCAGTCATACGGTCCGTTCCAGGAGGTCGAGAGCGGCGCCGACGATGGTCTCCTCATCGATGCCGTAGTACGCGTACAGGTCTGAGACGTCGCCGGACTGGCCAAAGTCGCTGACGCCGAGACTGGCGATCGGCTGACAGCGAATTGCTGACAGAAAGGTCAGCGTGTGTGGATGGCCGTCGAGCACCGTGACCAGCGGGGCCGCCCGCTCAGGCGGAAACAGAACGTCGAGGATCTCGTCGTCCCCCGCGCCGAGGCCCTGCCGGGCCTGCAACGCACGGAAGACAAGGTCGGCTGAGGTCAGGCAGACGACATCGACCGCGACCTGCGCAGCGGCGAGCTCGTCTGCGGCGGCCAGCACTTCCGGCATGATCGCGCCCATTCCAACGAGCACCACCTCCGGCCGGGCGGCCTGTGCCCGCACCACATAGCCGCCGGCCAGCACCTGCCGACGACGCTCCTCTCGAGCGTCAGCGTCCTCAGGGATCTGGGCGAGGTTCTGGTCAATCGGACGGGTGGTCAGCCGGAAGTAGGCAGATGTCCCATCAGGCTGCCCCAGCCGGCCCAGTGCTTCGAGCAGCGTCCATTCAAGATCCTGCCCGAACGCCGGCTCCCAGGCGACGCAGCGCGGCTGCTCCAGACCGACCGACGGGGTGATGATCGACTGGTGTGCGCCACCTTCGGGGGCCAGAGATACCCCGGACGGGGTGCCGACCAGGATCGATTGCCCGCCCGCGTACATCCCGAACGACCACGGTTCCAGCGCCCGGTTGACGAACGGGTCATACATCGTTCCGATGGGAAGCAGGCGCTGCCCGTCGCGCGACCAGGTCGTCCCCAGCTCAGACAGCAGCCCGACGAGGTTGCCCTCGGCGATCCCGAGCTCGATGTGCTGACCGTTGTCGGTCTCCCGCCACCGCACCAGGGTGTCGGTGTCGTCGGCGAACCAATCAACACGGTCACCTTGATGCCAGATCCCGACCCGGTTGATCCAGCCACCGAGGTTGGTCGATGACGCGACGTCCGGGCTGACCGTCACGACGTGCTTGGCGGCCTCCGGGGCAGCGTGCGCCAGGTCGACGAAAAACCGGCCGAACGCCTGCTGCGTCGAGGCGGTCCCCGCCGACGCGCGACCGATGTCGGTGGGCAACTGCGGTCCGGGACGCAACGCCACTGGCTCTCGCTGCAACCGGGCCGCCGCCTGGCGACACAACTCAGCTTCGCGCGACCCCTCGGGAAACCGCGCCCAGGGATCTGAGCTGTCCGCGCCGAGATCGGGAGCGAGCTTCTCCCATTGTGATGAGGACAGCAACGCCGAGTGGTTTGCCGGATGCCCGCGGGTCGCAAGCTTCCAGGCCTTGATCGTGTAAGCGAAGATCACCGAGGGGCGGTCGGTGGCCCCATCGGCGAACTCGAAGGCCTCCAGCAGCGAACCCAGGTCGTGCCCCGCGAGGTCTCCAACGGCGCGCAGCAATTCGGGATCCTCGACGTCCGCGATCAGCTTTTCGATGTCCCGCCTCCCCCGCCCGGGGCCGGGCAAGCGCTCGCGCAGCTCCTGCGCCTCGGAGCGCAGCAGTCGCTGATACTCCTGGTTGGGCATCTTGTCGATACGCCGACGCAGAGCAGCGCCGCCGTCACGCGCAAACAGCGACTCCAGCAGGCGACCGTATTTGACCGTCTGGGTGTGCCAACCCGCGCTGGCGAACATCCCCTCCAGCCGCGCAGCC
>CAJCHX010000613.1 GCA_903970215.1 Acidobacteriaceae bacterium | reverse complement strand
GGCGGGGAGTTCTTCGCTGGGTTCGTCACCGAGAAGGCGTTGTCCGTGGACAACCTGTTCGTCTTCGTCATCATCATGGCGAGGTTCGCGGTGCCGCGGATCTATCAACAGAAGGTGCTGCTGATCGGGATCGCCTTGGCTCTGGTGATGCGTGGGGCGTTCATCGCGGTCGGCGCGGCCGCGATCTCGGCGTGGAGCGCGGTGTTCTACCTGTTCGGGCTGTTCCTCATCTTCACCGCCGTGAAACTGCTGCGCGACGCCGGGCACACCGAGGACGCCGAGGACGAGCGCGAGTCACGGCTCGCAGTGCTGGTCCGGCGGGTGCTGCCGACCACCGACGGGTTCGATGACGACCGGCTGGTGA
Organism: Acidobacteriaceae bacterium; assembly: GCA_903970215.1. Classification (GTDB taxonomy): domain Bacteria; phylum Actinomycetota; class Actinomycetes; order Mycobacteriales; family Mycobacteriaceae; genus Tsukamurella. The sequence goes on along the minus strand of CAJCHX010000613.1, from coordinate 5,463 downwards.
CTCGGGTCGCTGGCCGTCGCGTCGCCACTCCGCTGCTGCTGGCCCTGGTGGTGATCGGCGTATCCGACGTCTTGTTCGCCCTCGACTCGATCCCCGCGATCTACGGCCTCACCAACCAGGCTTACATCGTCTTCATGGCCAACGCGTTCGCGTTGATGGGGCTGCGGCAGCTGTATTTCTTGATCGGCGGGCTGCTGGAGCGACTCGTCTACCTGTCGTACGGACTGTCGGTGGTTCTCGGCTTCATCGGTGTGAAGTTGGTGCTGCACGCACTGCACGAGAACACTCTGCCGTTCGTCAACCACGGCCGGAACGTCCCGGTGCCGGACATCTCGACGGGCGCTTCGCTCGTGCTGATCGTGGTAGTGCTCGGAGTGACCACGGCGGCGTCCCTGCTGCGGTCGCGCGCGGTCGCCGAGGGTTGACCGGAGGGCAGGCTGCTTCGGGCGACACAGGCGCGGCCCGATCCACGGATTTCGGAACCGAGGGCGCGTCGCGTGCGTCCAATGGGTATGGGGGACATCGAGGAGATCGCTGCTGTGGTGGCGGTGCACGACGGAATCATCACAGCGTCCCAAGCGCTCGCGATCGGCCTGACGCGCGGGGCCATCACCGCCAGAGTCGAGCGCGGCGTGTGGCGGCGGGTGGGGCACGGCGTATACCTGTCCGCTGCGCACCCGTTCACCGAGCGGGCCCGGCTACGCGCGGCGGTAGCGGCGTATCGGGGCACGGCGGCAGGTACGGCTGCTGCGTGGTGGCACGGGCTGATACCGGACCTCGAGCCGGTCATCACGATCACAGTGCCGCGTAGCCGCAGAGCTCGAGTCGGCTGCGTAGCGCGCGTCGTGGCCAGCCGTCGCCAGTTGCACGCAGACGACATCGAGATCGTTGACGGCCTCTCGGTCACCGGCCGTTCGCTCACCGTGCTGGATTGCGCCGAGGCGCTCGCCGAGGGCGATGGCGCTCGGCTCATGGATCGGGCGCTTGTGACCGGGGAGATCACGGTGGGAGGTCTGAGCGCTGCGCTGGACCGGAACTCCAGTCGGCGCGGGATGGGCGAAGCGCGCCGGCTGATCGGTGTGGTGGAGACCGATTCCGAGTCGGAGGCCGAGCGTCGGTTCGTGACGTTGCTGCGGCGCGAGGGTATCGGCGGATGGGTGCAGCGGCCGCTGATCGGGCGATACCGCGCCGACTTCGCGTTCATCGAGCAGCGCGTGGTAGTCGAGATCGACGGCTGGGCGTTCCACCGAGACGAGCAACGCTGCCGGTCCGATCGCGACAAGCGCAGCGCCATGGCCGTGGCCGGTTGGCGTTCGCTGGTATTCACGTGGCACGAGGTCGTGTCCGATCCCGCGGGAACGCTCGACGCGCTCGCGGCGGAACTCCGCGAGCGAGGAAGGCGGACGGGGTAGCACCGCCCGGTTATGCCGACGTCCCGATCACGACCGTCGCGTCGCGACCATCGTCCCGCTCGATCCGCGCTTGCAGCCCCGCGCCTCGGATGAGGCCGGCTGTCGCACCGGCCTGCAGCTCGCTGGTCTCGATGAGCAGGGCGCCCCCCGGGCGTAGCCAGGCCGGAGCGGCGGTCGCGATGCGGCGCTGCAGGTCCAAGCCGTCGGGCCCACCGTCAAGGGTGGCGCGGGGTTCATGGTCGCGGGCTTCGGCGGGCAACAAGGCGATCGCGGACGTGGGCACGTATGGGGCGTTCGCCGCGATCACGTCGACGGTGCCCCGCAGCCAGCGAGGCAGCGGGGCGTAGAGGTCACCGATCAGCACCGTCGCGGCCGGCGCGTTGGTCGTCGCGCACCGCAGCACAGCGGGGTCGATGTCCACGGCGTACGAGCGCGCTGCGCTCTGGATCTGCGCTGCCACGGGGGCGACACCGCAACACAGCTCCACGGTGACACCGTCCTGCGGCGCCGCAGCCGCCGCGAGTGCCGCGAGGAATTCGGTGCGCCGCCGTGGGACGAAGACCCCGGGTGCCACTGTCAGCCGACGCCCGGCGAACTCGACCCATCCGAGGATGTACTCCAGCGGCTCGCCCGCAACCCGGCGCGCGATCATCGCCGCGAGGGCGGCTTCGCCGGAGGCGGCCTCACGGAGCAGTTGTGCCTCGTCCTCCGCGAACACGCAGCCAGCAGCGCGCAACTCGGCGACGACTCGATCCATGCTCCGTGCCTCACAGACGGGATCGGCGCAGTGAACCCGGCGGTGCCCTATTCGCTCAGCGCACCCATGACCGGCGTCCACTGCACGATCCGAACACCGGCGACGGCGCCGACCGTGGCGAACGGGTCTTCGGCCATGGAGGCATCGGCCGCAGCCGGATCGTCGGCACGGATGATGATCAGAGCGCCCGAACCGTCCGGGTAGGCCCCGGAGCTGAGCACCTCCCCCCGGTCGACGCCGGCGCGCAGCCACGTGCGGTGCGCGGGTCGGTGCTCATCGCGTAGGCCGGCCTGCTCGGGGGCGTAGGTGTAGTGGACGGCGAAGATCACTTTTCCTCCTCGAGAGTGGCGAGCATCCGGGCGTTGCCCAGGGTGTTGGGTTTGACATAGGAGAGGTCGAGGAATTCGGCCACGCCTTCGTCGTACGAGCGGCACATCTCCTCGTAGACCTCGGAAGTCACGGGGGTCCCTTCGATCTCGACGAACCCGTGTCGGCCGAAGAAGTGAGTCTCGAAAGTCAGCACGAATACGCGCGCCAGTTCCAGTCGCCGCGCCACCTCGAGTAGCCGGCCCACGATCGCATGCCCGACTCCGTGGCCCTTGACCGCGGGATCCACGGCTACCGTACGGATCTCACCGAGGTCCGACCAGAGCACGTGCAGCGCACCGCATCCCGCGACGACACCGTCGACCTCGGCGACCCAGAACTCCTGCACCGCTTCGTAGAGGGTGACGAGGTTCTTCTCGAGCAGGATCCTCCCCGCGTACACATCGATGAGGCGCTTGATGTCCGGGACGTCGGAGGTCCGGGCACGGCGCACCAGTGCGGGCGTGGTCATGCGAAAACAGTAGTACGAGGCCGTACCGATAGGCTTGGCGGTGTGAGTTCAGCGGACGACGTGCGGCCCAGTGGTGCTGGCGTACCCGTGGTGAATGTGGCCAATGCGCTCACCGTGCTGCGCATCGTGCTGGTGCCGGTGTTCCTCGTGGTGCTGTTCGCGGAAGGCGGGCACGACACGCTGTGGCGCTGGGGGGCGTTCGCGGTGTTCGTCGCCGCCCTGTTCACCGATCGGGTGGACGGCCAGATCGCGCGGCGGTACTCGCTGGTGACGGAGTTCGGCAAGCTGATGGACCCGATCGCCGACAAGGCGCTCACCGGGGCGGCGCTGATCGGGCTGTCGGTACTCGGCGATCTGTGGTGGTGGGTCACTGTGCTGATCCTGGTCCGCGAGTTGGGCATCACGGCGATGCGGTTCGTGGTGATCGCAGACGGTGTGATCCCGGCGAGTCGCGGCGGCAAGCTCAAGACGTTGCTGCAAGGCGTCGCGATCGGCCTCTATCTGATGCCGCTGCCGCACGTGGCCGACTGGCCGCGAGCCGCGGTGATGGCTGCCGCGGTGGTGGTCACCGTGGTGAGCGGTGTCGACTACGTGCTCAGCATGCGCCGTGGCCGCCCCTGACGCGGACCGCGACGGGCCCGGCGTCGTCGTCGCTCTGCTGAGCGCGCGAGCGCAGACCGTCGCCACCGCCGAGTCGCTCACCGCAGGTCTGCTCGCCGCGGCCATCGCTGACGTCCCGGGCGCGAGTGCGGTATTGCGCGGCGGCCTGATCGTGTACGCGACCGACCTCAAGGCCAGCCTCGCGGGAGTGCCACGACAACTGTTGGACCGGTACGGTCCGGTGCACCCGGAGACGGCGCGGGCGCTGGCCGCGGGTGCGCGTGCACGATGTGGCGCCGACTGGGGTGTTTCGCTCACCGGTGTCGCCGGCCCGACGGAGCAGGACGGCATCGCGGTGGGCACGGTGTACTGCGGGATCGCCGGACCGACCGAGTCCGGTGTCGCGACGTTCGCGCTCGACGGTGACAGGCCGGCTATCCGAGCGGGCGCCGTCGCCGGGGCGTTGCGGGAACTAACCCGCGCGTTGCGCCGTTGAACCACACATGAGCGGGCGAAGCGGCCCGCCCCGTTGATGTGTCCAACCATGCGAACGGAGTGTGAGCGCGCATGACCCTGCTCCTACGGGAGGCGATCGGCAACAGCTTGCGCAGAACCCGCGTCGCCCAAAGCCGGACCCTGAGGGACGTGTCGTCTGCCGCCCAGGTCAGCCTGGGCTACCTCTCGGAGGTGGAGCGCGGCCAGAAGGAGGCGTCGAGCGAGCTACTCGCCGCTATCTGCGGTGCGCTCGAGGTACCGGTGGCCGACGTGGTCGCGGATGCCAGTGTCTCGCTGCGTGGCCCGATCCCCAAGATGGTCATCCCGGCGCCGGCGGCCCTCGCGGCAGCCTGAGGCACCCAATCCGGTCGCGATTGGCGATAGATTGGTGGGCACCAGTCAGGGCCATCGTGGTCCTTGGATCACACACGTACGGAGGCGGGGCAACAGATGGCAAATCCATTCGTCAAAGGGTGGAAGTACCTGATGGCCGTGTTCAGCGCGAAGATCGACGAGAACGCGGATCCCAAGGTGCAGATCCAGCAGGCGATCGAGGACGCCCAACGGCAGCACCAGGCGCTCTCGCAGCAGGCGGCTGCTGTGATCGGCAACCAGCGCCAGCTGGAGATGAAGCTCAACCGGCAGTTGGCCGAGATCGAGAAGCTGTCCGCCAACACGCGGCAGGCCGTGCAGCTGGCCGACCAGGCGGCTGCTGCCGGTGACACCGCCAAGGCCACCGAGTACACCAACGCTGCAGAGGCTTTTGCAGCTCAGCTGGTGACGGCTGAGCAAGGTGTCGAGGATATGAAGGCGCTGCACGACCAGTCGCTGCAGGCCGCTGGTCAGGCCAAGCGTGCGGTGGAACAGAACGCGATGCAGCTTCAGCAGAAGTTGGCGGAGCGGACCAAACTGCTGAGCCAGCTCGAACAGGCCAAGATGCAGGAGCAGGTGTCGGCGTCGCTGAATCAGATGGGCCAGCTCGCTGCACCCGGCAACACGCCCAGCCTCGACCAGGTTCGCGACAAGATCGAACGTCGGTATGCGAACGCGCTCGGCTCGACCGAGCTGGCGCAGAATTCGGTACAGGGCCGGATGATGGAGGTCCAGCAGGCCACAGTGCAGATGGCGGGTCATTCGCGGCTCGAGCAGATCCGTGCGTCGATGCAGGCTGGGGGACAGATCTCCGGCGGTCCGGCGAGCCCCGCGGTGAACGCTGCCAAGCCGAACCCCGCCCAGCCGAACGCCAACGGCTGATCTTGGCGGGACCGGGCACATGATCGACAGCGAGGGGCGGCGCCGCGAAAACAGCTTGTCCGGGGTGGCGGCGTCGGCCGTCGGCGTGGCGGCGCAGGCGGCGCAGG
>CAJCHX010000612.1 GCA_903970215.1 Acidobacteriaceae bacterium | reverse complement strand
GTAAGACCGGCGACGCGCTGCTGCAGATCCTCGAGACCCGCCTCGACAACGTCGTCTACCGCGCCGGCCTGGCCCGCACCCGTCGGCAGGCCCGCCAGCTGGTGACCCACGGTCACTTCCTGGTCAACGGCGTGCCCGTGGATGTGCCCTCGTACCGCGTCTCGCAGTTCGACATCATCGACGTCCGTCCGAAGTCGCTGAACACCACGCCGTTCCAGATCGCCAAGGAGCTCGTCGGCGACCGCCCGATCCCGGGTTGGCTGCAGGTGGTTCCCTCGACGCTGCGCATCCTGGTGCACCGCGTTCCGGACCGGGAGCAGATCGACGTTCCGTTCCAGGAGCAGCTCATCGTCGAGTACTACTCGAAGTAAGGGAGCTTGCGACCGCACGGAGAGTAGTACTCGACCAGAAGGCAGAGCGTACGTCGCGACCTGCCCGACGGGCTGTACCACCTCCGTGCGGCCGTAACCCTCTCAGCCGCGCGACAGTCACCGTCGGCGGCCTCATCGGGCGTCATATAGCGGGCGCCCTGACACGAAGGAAACACAATGCTCATCTCGCAGCGACCCACCCTGAGCGAAGAGGTCATCTCCGAGGCCCGCTCGAAGTTCGTCATCGAGCCGCTGGAGCCCGGCTTCGGTTACACGCTCGGCAACTCGCTTCGGCGCACACTGCTGTCGTCGATCCCCGGCGCAGCCGTGACCAGCATCCGCATCGACGGCGTGCTGCACGAGTTCACCACCGTCCCCGGCGTGAAGGAGGATGTCACCGACATCATCCTGAACCTCAAGGGCCTGGTCGTGTCGTCGGAGGACGACGAGCCGGTCACGATGTACGTGCGCAAGCAGGGCCCCGGGACCGTCACCGCGGGGGACATCGTGCCCCCGGCGTCGGTCACCGTGCACAACCCGGACATGCACATCGCGACCCTGAACGACAAGGGCAAGCTCGAGATCGAGCTGGTCGTCGAGCGTGGCCGCGGATACGTCCCGGCGGTGCAGAACAAGGCGTCGGGTGCCGAGATCGGGCGTATCCCGGTCGACTCGATCTACTCGCCTGTGCTCAAGGTGACGTACAAGGTCGAGGCGACCCGTGTCGAGCAGCGCACCGACTTCGACCGGCTCGTGCTGGACGTCGAGACCAAGAACTCGATGACCGCGCGCGACGCGCTCGCTTCGGCGGGCAAGACGCTGGTCGAGCTGTTCGGTCTGGCTCGTGAGCTGAACGTCGAGGCCGAGGGCATCGAGATCGGGCCGTCGCCGGCCGAGGCCGACCACATCGCGTCGTTCTCCCTGCCGATCGAAGACCTCGACCTCACGGTGCGCTCGTACAACTGCCTCAAGCGTGAGGGCGTGCACACGGTGGGCGAGCTGGTGGCCCGCACGGAGTCGGACCTGCTGGACATCCGCAACTTCGGGCAGAAGTCGATCGACGAGGTCAAGGTCAAGCTGCATTCGCTGGGCTTGGCGCTCAAGGACAGCCCGGCGTCGTTCGACCCGTCGCAGGTCGACGGCTACGACCCGACGACCGGCACGTGGAGCGACGAGCCTGCGTTCTCGTCCGAGGACGGCGGCGACCAGGACTACGCCGAGACCGAGCAGCTCTAGGGCGCCGCCCCGGGGCATGTAAGCCAACTTTTCATTACAGGGAGTAAACAATGCCTAGGCCCACCAAGGGTGCCCGCATGGGCGGCTCGGCCTCGCACCAGAAGCACATTCTGGCGAACCTCGCCACGTCGCTCTTCGAGCACGGTCGGATCACCACCACCGAGTCGCGCGCCAAGCGGCTGCGTCCGTACGCGGAGAAGCTGATCAGCCATGCCAAGCACGGCAAGCTGGCCAACCGCCGCGAGGTCCTCAAGGACATCCGCAACAAGGACGTCGTCGCGGTCCTCTTCGAGGAGATCGCGCCGAAGTTCGCGGACCGTAACGGCGGCTACACCCGGATCATCAAGACTGAGAGCCGCAAGGGCGACAACGCGCCCATGGCGGTCATCGAGCTGGTGACCGAGGAGCTGGCGTCGTCCGAAGGATCGCGCGCCGCTCGCGTCGCCGCATCGCAGGGCGCTGCCAAGGCCGCTGC
>CAJCHX010000611.1 GCA_903970215.1 Acidobacteriaceae bacterium | reverse complement strand
GGGGGTGCGCTCGTTCGGGCGGTTCCACCCCGACCGGTGGGAGTTGTCCGTGCTCAATGCCGCGGTCGGTGGCGGGCTCAGTTCCCGCCTGTTCCAGGAGATCCGCGAGCAGCGCGGTCTGGCATACACGGTGTATTCGGCCGTGGACACCTACGCCGACACCGGTCTGTGGACGCTGTACGCCGGCTGTTCGCCGGAGCGGCTCGGTGAGGTTGCGGCGGTCGCACGTCGGGTGCTCGAGGACGTGTGCGAGAACGGCGTGTCGGCCGACGAGGTGGCTCGGGCGAAGGGATCGCTGCGTGGCGGACTGGTGCTGGGCCTCGAGGACGCGCAGTCGCGGATGCATCGGATCGGGCGGAGCGAGATCCGGTACCAGAACCAGCGATCGGTGGCGCGCACGCTTCGCGACATCGATGCCGTTCGGGTGGGTGATGTCAATCGCGTAGCGCGCGAACTCCTCTCACGCCCGTTCGGTGGATCCGTCGTGGGACCCTTCCGAGGCACGCGGTCGCTGCCTGCGTCGGTGCGGAACTGGATGGCGTGACGATCACGATGGGTTGACACGGGGCGCACCACGATCGAAGGTTGAGTGGTGCGTTTCCTCGTCTCGCTTGTTCGTCCCGCCGAGCCTTGACGCTCGTCGACACGTTCGCTGCTCGTCCGCGCCGTCGGTTACAAGGCGTTGGGCGAGTTCGTTCCCTGGTACGGGCTCTATGCCCTGCTCTTCGCCGACCACGGTTTGGGCGCTGCGAGGATCTCGTCGCTACTGGTCATCTGGTCGGTCACCGGGTTCATGTGCGAGGTGCCGTCCGGGGCGTGGGCCGATAAGGTCTCCCGCCGCGGGCTGCTGATCCTTTCGAGTCTGCTGCACGCGGCAGGTTTCGCGGCCTGGACGGTCTTCCCGTCGTATGGCGGCTTCGCCGTCGGATTCGATCTGTGGGGCGTCGGCGGCGCGCTCGCGTCCGGCACGTTCGAGGCGTTGCTGTACGACGAGTTGGCTGGCGGGGGTTCGGCCGGGGACTACGCCGTCGTGATCGGTTACGCGACGTCGGCGTCCGAAGCGGCCACTCTGCTCGCCACACTCTCCGCGGCCCCGTTGTTCGCCTGGGGCGGATACGGCCTGGTGGGGTGGGTCAGTGTGGGTGTCGCGCTCACCGATGCGCTGCTCGCCGCATCGCTACCGAGCGCGCCGAGGGCAGCGACCGTCGCCTCCTCGGACGATCAGCCACCGATGAGTTATCTGGCGACACTGCGCGCCGGGATCAGTGAAGTCACGCGAGTCCGGACCGTGCGACGCGGCATGCTGCTTGCGTCGGTGATTTTCGGGTTCACCGCGTTCGACGAGTATTTCGGCCTGCTGGCAGGCGACCGGGGCGTGTCCACCGCGAGCGTCCCGATCCTCGTCTCGTTGACCGTCGTAGGGTCGCTCGTGGGGGCCGCTTTGGCCGGGCGGACCGCCCGAATGCGGCGCCGCACAATGGCTTCGGCTCTCGCCGTGGCCGGCGTGGCGTTCGCCGTCGGTGTGCTCCTCGTGGGTCCGGGCCTGTCGGGCGTGCTCGGCTTCGCCGTGATCGGCGTGGGATACGGCATTATCGCGAACTCGGTGATCGTCACCGAGACGCGGCTGCAGGACGCTATCGAGGGACCTGCCCGCGCGACGGTGACGTCGGTGTCGAGCCTGTTCGCCGAGGGGGTGTCGTTGCTGATCTTCGGCTTCGTCGCGCTCGGGTCGCAGTGGTGGTCGATGTCGACGTCGCTCGCGTTGCTGGGTGTTCCTGTTGTCGCGGCTGCGTTCGCGGTCCCGCGCTGGTTGCCGCGAGCGGACTAGTATCCACGCGTGAGCATAATCAGGCACGCCGCGGTCGCCCATGTGCCTGTCGCTACCGCGTTCGCCTATGTCGCCGACTACCGGACCATCCCCGACTGGTTCTACGGGGTGTCCCGATTCGTTCCCGAGGGCGATCTCGATCACGGGTTGGGCGCGCGATTCGCGGTGGATCTCAAAGTGGGCCCGAAGGTGCGGCGCTCGGTGGTCGAGGTGACCGGGTTCGAGTCCGACCGCTTGATCGCCCTGCAGTCGATGGGCAGCCTCAAGGCGGTCTCGACCTGGTCGTTCGAGGAGGCCCCCGGCGGCACCCGGATGCAGGTCGAGTTCAGCTACGACCTTCCCGGTGGTCTGGCGGGAAAGGCGTTGGGCCGGATCATCGAGCCGTTCGCCGCTCAGGCGGTCCGTTCTACCGAGGCCACGCTTCGGCGGAACCTGGAACAGTCGGCCGGCTGAGCACACGCCGGCCGACTGCGCAGGTACCTGTATCCGTTTACTCGTGGTTGGACCCCGAGTTGTTCCACATCGGGCTGATGTTCCCACCGGTGTTCTCGATCACGTTGCGGCGCACGGCGAACCAGCCCGCGACCAGGATGATCGCGAGGACCGGGATGCCGAACACGACCACGATGAAGTCGGTCTTCTCCAAGAAGTGCGGCGAGCTCTTCCATCCGGAGACGGCCATGCCCACCAGTACGAACACCAGGAATACCAGGCCGGCATAGCTGGACCATGGCGCCAGCGGGGCGCGGAACGAGCTACGGGGAAGCACACCACGATCGGAGAGCTGCCGGAATCTGATCTGCGACGCGAAGATCGAGCCCCACACGAAGACGATGGCGATCGACGCCGACTCCAGCGCGATCTCGAACGCCTGTCCGGGGAACAGGAAGTTCAGCAGCGCGCCGAGGAGGTAGACGACCGAGGTGCCGACGATGCCCACCCACGGCACGCCCGATCGGCTCATTCGGGTGGCGAGCTGTGGCGCCTCCTTGCTCATTCCGAGGCTGCGCAGGATTCGGCCCGTCGTGTACAGGCCGGAGTTGAGCGAACTCATCGCGGCCACGATCAGGACGGCTTGGATCACGTCGGCCATCCAGCCCAGACCCATCCGCCCGAACACCGTGACGAACGGAGACACGTTGACGCCGTTGACCTTCTGACCGTACTGCCAAGCGGGCAGCATGCAGACCAGCAGGAAGATGGAGCCGCAGTAGAACACCGCGATACGCAGGATCACCGAGTTGACGGCTCGGGGTACCTCGCGCTCGGGGTTCTCCATCTCGCCCGCTGCGATGCCGACCATCTCGATCGCGGAGTACGCGAAGACCACGCCCGACATCACGAGGATCGGTCCGTACCAGTTGTAGCTCTGCACCAGATCGCCGATGTGGAAGGTGCCGCTCGGCCAGAACCCGCCGGCGTTGCTCCACAGGTTCGAGATCCCGGCGCGGTGCGCGTCGGCGCCCGAGCCGATCTTGATCGAGCCGACCACCATCACGATGCCCACGACGAGGAAGATCACGATGGCGCCGACCTTGAGGACGGAGGCCCAGAACTCGAACTCGCCGAAGGCGCGTGCCGACAGGAGGTTGACCGTCAGCACCACCGCGAGGGCGATGAGCACGGTGAGCCAGGACGGCATGTTCGCCCACCAGTGCTTGACGTACGCGGCGACGGCGGACAGCTCGGCGATGCCGGTCAGTGCCCAGTTGAGCCAGTACATCCAGCCGGTCACGTAGGCGGCCTTCTCCCCGAAGAACTCCCGGGCGTACGAGACGAAGGCGCCCGAGGAGGCGCGGTACAGCACGAGCTCGCCGAGGGAACGCATGAGGAAGAAGGCGATGACGCCGACGAACGCGTAGCTGAACAGCAACGCAGGTCCGTTGCTGCCGAGCCGGGAGGCGGAGCCGAGGAACAATCCGGTGCCGATCGCGCCGCCGATGGCGATCATCTGTACTTGTCTACGGCCGAGGGACTGTTTGTAGCCCTCCTGCTCGGCCGCGAACTTATCGACCTGGGTCTGGGTCATTGACGTCACTTTCTTGGGTGTCACGTGAGGGTCCGATAGCGCTCGGTTGGCAATATAGACCGCTGCAACCGTCGCGTAGGGTTGTTGCGGGGAAGTAACCGAGCTATGACTCGGGCACTGGAGGATGTTAAATCTGGGCGGCGTGTAAACATATGGCATGACCGACTTCTCCGACCGGGCCGAGCTGGTGGCTTTCCTGGGAAGGTATGCCCCGTTCGACGGACTCGACGCCGAGGAGCTCGATCGGCTCGTCCACGAATCGACGCTGAAGGAGTTCGGCGAGGACGCCGTGATCCTCGACGGGCTCTCTGCCGCACCGGAACACGCGTGGGTCGTCCTCCGGGGGCGGGTGGGGCTCTGGAACTTCCCGACGGTGCCGCTCGAACCGGGCGCGGAGTTGCCCGGGTTGGACGACGTGGTGGGGCCGGGCGGGGTCTTCGGCTACGTGGTGATCCTCGCCGGGGCGAAAGGGGGGCCACGCGCCGTCACCCTGAGTGAGGCGACGCTCCTGCGGCTGCCGGCCTGGGCGGTGGAGCCGATGTTCTCGACCCCCGCAGGGGCGGCGTTCCTCGCGTCCGAGCTCGCGAAGGAGCCCGTGGTCCACGGGGTCTCCGAGCGTCGCGAACGCACCGCGGCCGAGATCGTGCGGCGCGATCCTGTTGTGTGCGCGCCGGATACGTCCATTCGCGATGCAGCAGTGACGATGACGGAGGCGCGGTGCGGCTACGTCGTGGTGACCGGCGCCAAGGGGCCGGCGGGCATAGTGACCGATCACGACCTGCGCGCGCGGGTCATCTCCACAGCTCGTCCGGTCACCGACCCGATCAGTGAGGTGATGACTTCCCCGTTGTATTCTGTTCTGGGGCAGACGTTCTCGTCTGACGTGTTGATCGAGATGCTGGATCGCAAGCTGCATTACATGCCGGTCGTCGACGATCTGGGCACGTTGCTCGGGGTCGTGCAGGACATCGACTTCCTCACGGCGCCCACGACATCGACATTCGCGTTGCAGCGCCAGATCGAGCACGCGCCGGCCTCGGAGTTGCCGGAGTTGGGTGCACGGATCCGTGAGATCTTCCCGGCCCTCACCCGTCAGCAGGAGCCTCCGCGACACATCTCGGGCGTCGCCGCGGTCGCGATCGAGGCGATGGTCCGACGCTGCATCGAGCTGGAACTGCCGGTGCATCCCGAGCTGCACGAAGGAGACTTCACCTGGCTGTCGCTCGGCAGCGTGTCGCGGCGCGAGGTGATGCCGTCGTCCGACGTCGACAGCGCCGTCATCCTCACCGATCTGCCGGAGGGGACGCCGAAGGAGGAGATCGAGCGCCGCAGGACCGCCGTCCTGGCGGTCGCGGC
>CAJCHX010000610.1 GCA_903970215.1 Acidobacteriaceae bacterium | reverse complement strand
AGGACTCCTCCAACGAGCACGCCCAGCTCTGGCTGTACTACTCGTGGGCGCAGTGGATGAAGGGCCTGGACTGGGAGGGGCTGCGTAAGGCCACGGTCCCACCGGACGTCATGTAGCCGGCTCGAAATCCACACCGTCGCTCCCAGAAAGGCATATCCCGTGACGACGATCGAGCACGAAGTCACTGTCGACGCAGAGCTCACCGCAGCAATGGTGTTGCAGTATCAGGTCGAGAAGTTTTACTACGACGAGGCCGCCCTGCTGGACGCGCACGACTACGAGCGATGGACCCAGCTGTTCTCCGAGGACACGCACTACTTCATGCCGATCCGGCGCACCCGACTGCGTCGCGAGTTGTCGAAGGAGTTCACGGAACCGGGCGAAATGGCCTACTTTGACGACGACAAGGGCACGTTGATCGCGCGCGGGAAGAAGTTCTCCAGCGGCCAGTCCTGGGCCGAGGATCCGCCGTCGCGGACGCGCCACCTGATCACCAACGTGCGCATCGTGGCCGATGACGGCGTCGAGCTGCACACCGAGGCGAACTTTCACCTCTACCGCACGCGTCTGAAGACCGAGGTCGACTCGTGGGTCGGTGCGCGGCATGACGTACTGCGTCGCCACGAGCGCTCCTTCTTGATCGCGAAGCGAACCATCCTGCTCGACCAGTCGATCCTGATTGCTCGTAACCTGACGACGATGTTCTAACCCACCGGCGAAGCGACGCTTCCCGAGTCACTCGTGCACCAACGTTCGCGGCGCCACGCATGACGCGAGGGCGCAGACCTCGCCATTCCCTTTCGTGAGTTGGCCGATCTGGCCGGACCCCGAGGACTGATCCACTCGAAGCGAGAGTCGTTCATCGGTGGGTGCAGGCACCCGCGCGTAGTGGGCCAGGTCCTCGATGAGCGTGAGCGGATGGCGTTGTCGTCTCTGCCGTAGGGGTCACGGTCGTGTCGAATGAGCGCGAACCGCTGCGCGACGCGTGCCGTCCTCGACTGCGCGAGGCGGATGTGGCCGCCGGGGTGCGCCCCGATTCGACGCGCAGCCCGTCATCTGCGATGCGTCCGACGTCCGGTTTCGTCGATCCGACCTCCGAGTTCTTCGACCTGACGTCTCGCCCACTCGTCAACGACCTGCACGAAGGGGTCGGTGTAGTAGGTCATCAGCTGGTGGCCGGCCTGCGGCATCACGTACAACTCGGTGGGTCCGCCGATGCGCTCGAGACATGCGTGGACGTACTCCGTCGGCATCAGGGGATCAGCCCCGCCGACCGTGATGAGGATGGGCTTGACGTTCTCCGTGATCGGATGAGCGGGGCGGTAGTTCCAATAGCTGTGGTAACTCGCGTAACCGTAGGACCAGGCTCGCAGCGGATCGGCGAGTTTCTTCTCCAGAACTCCGGGGTCCTCGCGGGCGTAATCGTTGGACCAGTCGAGCGCTGTACGCAGATCGATGCGCCGCTGGTCGCCCTCGGTCGCCGCGATCCTGGCGGCTTCGGCGGTCTGCATCGGACCACCCATCCGCTCGCTGCCGGTCGCGGCGCGGGGGATCTCCGGAAGGATGATCCCCATCGTGACGGCGCCGTCCAAGTCCGGTGCGACGGCGAGGGCGTGCACCGCTGCGGCGCTGGCCTGACTGGATCCGAGCACGAACAGCGGAGCAGGTGAGAGAGTCTTGATCGCTGCAGCGGCGGTGTCGATGTCGGTCAGCCAGTCAACGAAGCGGAAATCGCCGCGGGCGCCGCGGGCGAGACCGTGGCCGGGCAGATCCATCGACCAGATCTCGACGCCCTTGGTAAGCATCGCGGCGCAGAACTTGTCGTAGGTTCCGCCGTGTCCCCCGATCCCGTGGGCGATGAGCAGGCTGTAGTGCGGAGGGTCCACTGCCGATGCGTAGTGGTACGCGTGCACCTCGCCGAAGAAGACCTCCTCACGCATGACGAGCCGTCGACTCGTCGGGCTCGTCCACGAGGGCAGTCTCGGCGACAAGGGCTCTCGCTTGTGCGGTGTGTTCCCCGAGGGCCGGCAGCCGACGTTGCGCGTCCGGGTGTCCGAGCGGTGAACGCACGAGGGGCAGCGGGCCCACAGGCGATTGCGCCTCGACGAACATGCGTCTGGCGATCGCCTGCGGGTGCGTGAGGACCTCGGCGATCGTCCGGACCGAGCCGTGGGGGACACCTGCTCGGGCGAGACGCTGCAGCCACACGTCCCGAGGCGCACCGGCGATCACCTCGCCGACCATCTCGTCGACCAGGTCATGGTTTGCCTGTCGCGCAGCGACGGTGGCCATCCGCGCGTCCTGGATCCATTCAGGCTTGTCCATCGCGATGGTGCAGAACTTGTCCCAGGACCGGTCGTCAGCCACCACGATGCTGACGTACCGGTCGTCGGAGGCGAGGTAAGGGCCGACGGGACACAGGTACTGGTGGCGCATGCCGCTCAAAGGTGGCTCCTGACCGGAGTGCCAGGAGTGATGGGGGAAGTAGCCGAGCCAGGGCAGCGCGGCATCGAACATCGCGATGTCGAGATACCTGCCGGTCTGGGTCCGGTCGCGTTCGTACAGTGCGCTCAGAATTGCCGTCGTGGCGGTGCCGCCGACGATCAGATCGGTGATGGGCAGGCCGACCTTCGCCGGATGCCCTGGGTACCCGTTGGTGAGCAGGATGCCGGTCTCCCCCTGCAACGACAGGTCGTAGGACTTCACGTCGCGAAACGGTCCGTCCTGGCCGAAACCGCTGATGCTGCAGTAGATCAATGTCGAGTTGGTGCT
>CAJCHX010000609.1 GCA_903970215.1 Acidobacteriaceae bacterium | reverse complement strand
AGCACCGTGCCGTCGGTCAGTGTGATGGTGAGTTCGGTCGCGAACCTGTCTTGCGCGGGACCGTTCTGGATGTCCTCGTCCAGTGTCACGTCGACCTTGTCGAGCAGGTCCCACACGTCGTCGGCGTCGAGTCGCTGCTCGGTGAACTGGGGCGGCAGCACCTGCCCGTCGAGCAGGGCGACCGCAGCGGCGTATCCGAGGTTCATCTGCGCGCCGATGCTGGTCAGTGGCCTTTCTGGTCGCCACCAGCCGTGTCGGTACACGGTCTCGCCCACTCGGATGGCCACCTGCGAGATTGCATCCGGGTCCGGCGCGTAGTCCGAGCGCAGCTCCAGCGCCGCCTGAATCGTGCCGTGCAGCCCGCCTTGGGCAGCGTACGACTTCACCATGATGATCTCGGTATGCCAGTTCTGCCCCAACCCGGCGATCACCTGCGCGGGGTCGGGGTGGTGCCCCTCACCGAACACCGAGAGGTAGCCGCCGTAGGGCCGGTCGAACACCGACTTGATGCCCGTGTATCCCGCGGCGGCCAGGCCTGCGGCGTAGAAGCCGTTGCGTGCGGCGAACCCGTGCTGCATGCGTTTCGACATCGCCTCGTACTGCGCGGCCATCAGACCGGCCGACTGCGTTCCGGCCATTCCGAGCGCGTCCTCGAGCTGGTCGACGTTGCTGCCCCGCAGCTTTCCGGACACCATCGCGGCGGTGTGGGTGCCGAATACCGGGCCGCTGTGCCAACCGCGCGTCAACATCTCCGACCCGTGCAGTGCCAGCCCCACTCTGGGGCCTACTTCGAATCCGGCGACCGCCGCGGTCAGTGCCGCGGCGCCCGACACGCCGCCGACGTGTTCGGCTGTCGCCAGCATGGTGGGCAGGATCAGCGAATTGCTGTGCAGCGGGGCGAGCGGATGAAAGTCGTCGAGTTCGAAGCCTTGGACGAAGGTGCTGTTGAGCAGCACTGCGGCCGGGCCGCTCGTCGTGGCGCCCGTGCCGATCACCAGCGCAGATCCCGCACCTTCCAGATCGAGCACGGCCCTGGTCGCGACTCGTGACCAGGGCAGCTGCGCGCCGACCAGGGCGCATGCCACCCCGTCCAGCAGCAGATACTTCGCGCGCTCTCGAACCCGTTCTGGAATCTCGTCGGGCGAGAGCTCGGCCACCCACCGAGCCAGTGGCACCGTTACTTCCGAAGTCGTCGCATCACTCATGGGTAGAAGTGAACGCCGCGCTCGCGGGGTGGCCCCGGTTCTGCGGGAAAGCCAACGAAACCGTGGACACGGCTATGGAAATCGGCTCAGCGGCCCGGATACGTGCCGGAAACGGGGGCCGAATCGGTAGCCTGGTGTGGCCCGCGAACAGCGCGGACACCACCGGGAAAGCTGGTATGACGAAGACACGCGCGACCCAGCGCGACGACGTCGACGAACTCGACGTCATGCTGCTGGATTCGCTCCATGCCAATCCGAGGATCAGCTTCGAGCGCCTGGGGCCGGCGCTGGACGTGTCGCCCGCGACGATCGCACGCCGTTGGCAGCGACTCGTCGAATCCGGGCGAGCGTGGGTGTCGTCGGTTCCAGGGCCGCGCCTCGAGCTGGTCGCAGCAGTCGTCGACGTCCGCGCCGCACCCGGACGTGCGCTCGCTGTGGCCGACGCCCTCGCAGCGATACCCCAGGTCGTCAGCGTGTATGCCACCGACGGCGAATTCGATCTGCAGACCCTGGTGCTCGCCGCCGACATGCGATCACTCGCCGCGCTGCTGCTCGAGCGTGTGCCGGCCGTCCCCGGCGTCGCTCAGACCCGGTCACACGCAGGGCTGCGCTGGCACAGCGCAGTCCGTTGGCGACTCGGAGCGATCGACTCACAGCAGAAGCGGACTGTCACCGACGGGGAAGGCGACGACGCTGCCGCCCGCGCGTCCGTCACCCGCGACTGCGTGTTCGAACCCCTCGACTGCGCGCTGTTCGTCGCGCTGCAGCGCGACGGACGCGCTCGACTGCGGGACCTCGCGCGCGATCTCGATACGTCCGAGGATCTCGTGCGGCGTCGGATCGACTTTCTTGTCCGGCGCGAGATGCTCAGTTTCCGCACCGATTTCACGCGTAGCGAGGGCGGCTG
Organism: Acidobacteriaceae bacterium; assembly: GCA_903970215.1. Lineage (GTDB taxonomy): Bacteria > Actinomycetota > Actinomycetes > Mycobacteriales > Mycobacteriaceae > Tsukamurella. The sequence continues at coordinate 1,430 of CAJCHX010000609.1, read as the reverse complement.
GCCCGTCGAATACGTCTTCTGGCTGATCGTCCCGCAACGCTTCTTCGATCGGGTCAGCAGCGAGATCTGTGCGTGGCCGGAGACCAGGATCTGCATGTCCACCGTCGGGCACGCAAACCTGATGGTGATGGCGCAGGTGCACAGAGCTACCGATGTCTCGGGGATTCTCGACAGGCTCGATCGCATGACACCCGCGGTCGGCGTTGCGGATCACAGGCTCGTTCTGCGCGCGGTGAAGTCGTGGGGGCGGATCTTAGATCCCACCGGCCGTGCCGTCGGGGTGGTGCCGGTCGATCCGTGGGCGGCGCAGGCCCAGGTCGCGCCGTAGCCGATCAGGTCCGGGCGCTGACGATCTGCGACGTGTCCGTTCGGATGCTCCGATCGTGTGCGGACGGGGCCCGCAGCGGGTGGGGGAGAAGGAGCGGGTCGCCGCGCGCGGTGCCGACTCACGGGGCGATATCCATGCGGGTAGGACGAGGCTCGCAGCGGGCTCGCTGCGGGCGGCGTTGGCGAGCAGGCCGAACAGGAACATGGTGGCGAGCATCGATGTCCCGCCTTGTGAGAGCAGTGGCAACTGCACTCCGGTAACGGGCAGCAGGCCTACTACATAGCCGGTGTTGATGATCACTTGCACTGCCAGCAGGACTGTGACGGTGGAGGTGACCAGGCGCAGGTACGGGTCGGAGTTGCGGCTGGCGATCCGCAGGCCGACCACGGTCAGTCCGGCGAAGATGAGCAGCACAGCGACCGCCCCGATGTACCCCAGTTCCTCACCGATGATCGCGAAGATGAAGTCGTTCTGTGCGTTGGGGAGGTAGTTCCATTTGGCCGACGACTGCCCGAGGCCGACTCCGAAGACACCGCCGTCCGCGAGGGCGAAGCGAGACTGGGTGGCCTGGTAGCCGGAACCGAGTGGATCGGCGTGGCCTTGCCCGATCAACCCGGCGCCGAAGTTCGCGACGCGCGCGAGCCGGTAGCTCGAGGTGAGCGCCAAGACCGCGCCTGCGGCAGCAACTCCGCCGATCATGACGGCGAGTAGCTTGCGGGAGGTCCCGGAGAAGTACAGCAGTGCCCCGCCGACGACCGCGACGATGATCGCAGTGGAGAGGTTCTTCTCGAGCAGGATGAGCGCGGCGATCCCTACGGTCACGATCAGAAGCGGGACGGGAACGTGATCGCCGAGGTGGTCAGCGCACGGGCGACGTCTCCGCTGCGCCTGCTGGTGCACCACTACTGCGTGCGCGCCCCATAGGATCAGCGCGACCTTGACGAATTCGGACGGCTGAACGGTGACACCACCCACCGACAGCCAGCGTCGAGCGCCGTACGCTTCGTGCCCCACCCCGGGCACCAGCACGAGGACCAGTAGGGCCACCATGCAAGCGAGCATGATCGCCGATATTCGGCGCAGAGTCTGCGGTCGGATGCGC
>CAJCHX010000608.1 GCA_903970215.1 Acidobacteriaceae bacterium | reverse complement strand
GCGGTAACCGCAGACCCGTGGCGCGCGCTGGGAGATCCCACCCGGCGCCGCGTCTTCGCCCGTGTGGCGCACTCTCCGTGTTCAGTGACGGATATCGCACGCGAGCTGCCGGTCAGTCGGCCGGCAGTATCGCAACACCTGCGAGTCCTGCTCGACGCGGAACTCGTCGAGGTGCACCGGCGCGGGCGCGAGCGCGTGTACCGCCCCCGGCCGGACGGCCTGGACCGTCTGCGCCGGGAGCTCGATTCCTATTGGAGCCAGACTCTCACCACATTCAAGGACCTCGCCGAGCGGAGTTGCTCGGTGTCGGAAGGAGCACAGATCTCATGAGCGCCACCCCGGTCGACCGCACCGCGATACGCGTCGACATCGTCGTCGACGTCCCCGTCGAACACGCCTTCCGCGTGTTCACGGAGCGCTTCGACGAGATCAAACCGCGCGAGCACAACCTGTTGCAGGTCCCCATCGAGCGGACCGTCCTGGAGCCGCGTGCAGGCGGGACCATCCACGACGTCGGTACCGACGGCAGCGTCTGCACGTGGGCCCGAGTCCTCGCCTACCAACCGCCACATCGCCTCGTGATCAGCTGGGACATCAGTCCCAGATGGCAGCTCGAGCCCGACCCGGAGCGCACCAGCGAGGTCGAGATCCGGTTCGTCGCCGAGGCGCCGGAGCGCACGCGGGTGGTCGTGGAACACCGCCATCTCGACCGGCACGGCGACGGTTGGGAGGCGTTCACTGGCCTCGACTCCGGCGATGGTTGGCCGCTGTACCTCGACCGCTTCCGCCGGCTTGCCGAAGGGGACCCCGGTTCCGATGGACATCGCTGAGCACCACCGGTTCGCGGGTGCCCTGCGCGCCGCCGTGACCGGCACAGGACGCGTGACACCGGCGGTGCTGCGCGGCGCGGTCATGGCGAGGGCGGCGGGCGGAGTGCCGGTCGGTGAGCCGTACGACGCGCTCGCGCGGCAGATTGCTGAGGCGGCCGACCGGGTGACGGACGGCGAAGTCGACGCGGTGCGGGTGGCGACGGGTAGCGAGCGAGGGGCGTTCGAGGTCGTGATGTCGGCGAGCATCGGCGCCGGCTTGGCGCGCTGGGATGCGGCTGTTCGAGCGATCGAAGGGGCGAGCGATGCGACTGCCTGACGTCGATCGCGGTGACGGCCTGCGCGGCCGGCTCTTGATCCGGATGATCTCGGTCGTGTCGCGGATGCGGCTGCCCGACGCTGCGCGAGTCGCTCTGTACCACAAGGATTTCGTGAGTCCGGCAATCGGAGCCTGGACCCAGGGCACGATGCGCGGTCCCAGCGAGTGGACGGTCGGGGAGCGGGAGTTGATGGCCGCGATGGTGGCGCGTTGGAACGCGAGCCGCTTCTGCACGGGCGCACACCGCGCTGTGGCTCTGCACGCCGGCGCCCCCGCAGTGGTGGATGCCTGCCTCGCGGACTACCGGACCGCGCCCATCGGCGAGCCGCTGCGGGCTGCGCTCCGATTCCTCGAGACGATGACGCTTCGGCCCGCCGAGTTGGGCGCGTCCGACGCCGCCTCGGCGTTGGCTGCGGGTGTGAGCCGTACGCAGCTCGCCGACGCCGCCGCGGTCGGGTGCCTCTTCAACATCGTCAACCGGTACTCGGACGCGCTCGACTTCGCGATACCGAGCGACCGCGAGTTCGACAGGGCCGCATCGACCCTGCTCAAGCGCGGCTACGGGTAGTTTCCGTTCACGGTGAATCGAACGGAAGCAGCGCGTGCGGATCGGTGTTGCAGTGACCAGCTGCAGAAAGTCACCGCTCGATTCGAGGAGTCGCCATGACCACCGCCTCAACCACCCGGTTCGCTGCGGACTGGCAGGAGTGGCACGACACCCGCGAGCGCGACCTGGCTGCGCCGCTCGGCTGGCTGTCGATCACGCGGCTGGAATGGCTGGGGCCCGAGCCCGAGCGCTTCGAGGGATTCGCGGGTACGTGGCGGCACGACGGCGAGGCCGCGTATGTCGCGGCGGAGCCCGGCGAGCAGATCGATCTCGGAGGTGCCCCGGAACGCCGGTTCGTCCTGCACCCGACCGGTCCGGGCGAGCTGGTGGCAGCGGGTGATCGGCGGATCGAGGTGGCTCACCGCGGTGACGGCTACATCATCCGCGTCCACGACCCCGCGGGGCCGGTGGTGCGGACGTTTCGCGGGGTACCCGCCTACCAGCCCGACGAGGCGTGGGTCGTCCCGGCCCGATTCGAGCCCTACGACGCCCTGCGGCCCGTCACCGTCGGCGCGGTCGCCGAAGGACTGGCGCACGTGTACACCTCGCCCGGGGAGCTGGTGTTGGACCTTGACGGCGTGCAGCATCGCCTGATCGCGTTCAACGGCAAGGGGTCCGGGCTGTCGGTGCTGTTCACCGACGAGACGTCCGGCGTGACGACGTACGCCGCGAACCGGAGCCTCGCCGTCGCCGCGACCGACGATGTGATCGCTCACGGGGGCCCGGTGGAGCTGGACTTCAACCGGGCGGTCAACCTGCCGTGCGCGTTCATCGACTTCGCCACGTGCCCGCTGCCCCCTGCGGGCAACCACCTGCCGTTCGAGGTCGCCGCGGGGGAGCGGATCCCTCTGGAGCGGCGCTGACCGCTACCGCCGGCACCAGTGCTCAAGCGCGACACCACGTCACGCTTCGGCACCGTGTGACGGGGCCTCTCCGAGTCTGGTGTGCTGACGCGTGACACCTCGTCACGTATGGGCACGCGCGGCCTACGTGAGTGCGGGCGTTGCTCAGTAGTCGCGGCCGGTGAGGCCGCGGTAGATGAACCGAGTGAGTGCCTCGACGGCTTCGTCGTCGGTGGGTGGTGTCCAGCCCACCGGAGCAGGCGATGCCAGCCACATCTGGGCGAAGTTGTCTATCAGCTGATACATCATGAGGATCGAGAGATCGGTGTCGGCCGGCAGGCGCATGCCCGCCGCGGTCACCCGGTCGAGATGTCCTGCGATGTCGGCGGCCTGCGATGCGCCGAAGCTCGCGAGCGTGCGGGCGAAGTCGTCGTTGACCATCGCCGCCTGCCGGAGTGCGCGCATCGTCGCCGCGTGTTCCTTGTAGAACGCCCAGTACTGCTCGACGTGCCAGCGCACCGCTGCGGGGTCGCTGAAGTCGGATAGGTGGCCCTCCGTGACCGCGCTCTCGTCGCCTGACGCCGCGAGATCGCCCAACAGCGCCGAGAGCAGAGCCTCCTTGCTGGCGAAGTGGTTGTAGAACGATCCCGCGGCCCGCCCGGCCTCCGCTGTGATGTCGGTGATCTTCGTGTTCAGGTAGCCCTTCCGGGCGAAGACGCGCCGCGCCGCCGCCTTGAGCGCGTGCTGGGTCTCGGCTGCCTGTTCCCTGCGTCCTGTCGCCGGCATCGCCACCTCCCTTGACGGAGGAGACTAGCAATGTCATCCTGAATTTATATTCACTGAATACAAATTCATCGGAGGTTGTCATGGACGTACGGGTACTCATCGCGGGCGCGGGGCCCACCGGGCTCACGCTGGGAATCGACCTGGCGCGGCGCGGGGTGGGCGTGCGGATCGTCGACAAAGCCGGTGCGCACTTCGTCGGGTCGCGAGGAGATGGGATCCAACCGCGGACGTTGGAGGTGTTCGAGGACCTCGGAGTGCTCGGCGCTGTTCTGGCCGCGGGCGGCGCACCGGTTCCCATGAAGGTTCACATCGGTGGACGGGTAGTAGGCGAACGGACGATGTTCGACGCTGTCCAGCCCAGCCCGTCGACCCCGTATCCCGGGCCGTGGTTCCTCGGCCAATCGCAGACCGAAGGCATCTTGCGGGATCGCTTGGCCGAGTTCGGGGTCCACGTCGAACTCGGGACCGGGCTGACCTGCTTCGAGCAGGACGACGACGGCGTGACCGCCACCCTCGATACCGGTGAGGTCGTGCGTGCGGCGTACCTGGTGGGGGCCGACGGCGGGCGGAGTCTGGTGCGAAAGGCGTCGGGTATCGCGTTCGAGGGCACGACCGACGAGACGATCCGGATGCTGCTGGGCGACGTCCGGGCGGACCCGCTCGATCACGCGTACGGGCACTGGTTCGGCGCGCCGGACGACCCGATGCGCGGCATTGTGTTCAGTCCGCTACCCGGCACGCCGCACTTCCAGTTCGGCGCGCCGCTCGGAGAAGGCGACCTCGACGTCGAGACGGCGCTCCCGGCGGTGCAGTCCCGGCTGGACGCGCTGACCGGCGGCGGAGTCGTGCTGTCCGATCTGGTGTGGTCGACGGTGTGGCGGCCGAACGTCCGGCTCGCCGCGCGCTTCCGCGACCGCAGGGTCTTCCTCGCCGGCGATGCGGCACACGTCCACCCGCCCACCGGCGGCCAGGGACTCAACACCGGGGTCCAGGACGCGTACAACCTCGGCTGGAAGCTCGCCGACGGCTCACCCGAGCTGCTCGACAGCTACGAGGCCGAGCGGCGCACCGTCGCGGCTCGGGTGTTGGGCATCTCGACCGGGATCATGCAGAAGTACGCGGACGGCGAAGAGGACGCATACAAACGTGGTGACGACACCCGGCAGTTGGACGTCACGTACCGGGGAGGGCCGCTTTCACCGCGCGCCACCGGTCTTGTGCGGCCAGGCGACCGGGCGCCGGATGCGCCGCTGCGTGCCGCAGACAGGGCGCAGGTCCGTCTGTTCGAGCTGTTCCGGGGCCCGCATGCGACGCGCCTGCGGTTCGGCGGGCGCCCGGCGGACCCGTCGGACGACGTGCCCACCTACCGGATCCTCGCTGGTGGGGATAGGCCGGCTGATCCGGGCGACGTGATCGACGTGGGCGGGTTCGCGCACGCGGCATACGGCGTGCGGGCAGGCGAGGAGGTGTTGGTGCGTCCCGACGGGTACGTGTGGTCGGTGACTGTGTGATCGTCGGGGCCGGTCGCCGCGCACCATGGTGCGACGTGCAGCGGGGCAGCGCGGTACTGCTGCAGGCGGTCGGGGTGTGGGTCAGTCGATCTGTCCGATCGGAGTGCGCTTCTCGGCTTGGAAGACGTCCTCGGCTCGGCCGCGGGCCCAATACCCGGAGATGGAGATGCGATCGCGCTGGATCCCCAGCTCTCGCAGCACTTTCCGGATCGCCTTGACCGACTCGCGCTCGCCGTGGGCGAACACCTGTACGGCCCCGCGCTCCACGGGCCAGGTGGCATCCTCGGCCGCACGCGCCAGGAACCCGGTGTCGGCGACATCGGGATTGACCAGCCAGGCCACCTCGACTCCTGCGGGCCGCTCCAGGTCGATGGCGTCCTCCGCCGAGTCGATCTCGATGAGCGCCGCTCCCCGCGCGTGCGCCTGCAAGGCCTCGAGCGCGGATGCGATGGCGGGGAGCGCGGCGAGGTCGCCGGCGAAGAGGTGCCACGACGCGTCGGCGTCAGGGGAGTAGTCGCTACCCGGGCCCATGAGCACCAGCGTGTCACCAGCCTGGGCGCCCTGCGCCCAGGGGCCTGCGAGGCCCGTGTCGCCGTGTACTACGAAGTCGATCGCGAGTTCGCGGGCCGAGCGATCGAACCGCCGGACCGTCTAGGTGCGCGTCACGGGGCGCTGTTCGGGCGGCAGTTCGGCGAGATCGTACGGCGGTTGGAGGCCGAGTTCGGGGTCGGCGAACAGGAGCTTGACGTAGGAGTCGGTATTCGGGAGGCCGGGCAGTGCGGAATCACCGAAGTCGGCGAGGCTGTCTCCCCTCGCGGTCACGCGGACGAGGTGCGGGCTCACCTCCTCGGTCTTGACGACTGTCAGGACGTGCTGGGGGCGGTTGCGGCGACGGGGTGCGGTCATCGAGAGGGTTCTCCGTTTCGTTCGAGTCGCTCTCCACCGTACTCCTTCTTTGTTAGGGTTGCCTTAGTCGATCTCGGTCGGGGCGTGATGCATACATCGCCGGGCTGATGCCTGCGGCCGCTGTGAAGTCCCGGGTGAAGTGGGCCTGGTCATACCAACCGAGCCGGATCGCCAGGTCGGATAACGACGTGGTCGGGTCGGCATGCAACTCGGCGAGTGCGTCGTGCAGGCGGCACCGGCGGACCATCCACTGCGCGCCGACGCCTACGTGGGTGCGCAGCAGGCGTTGCACCGTCCGCTCGCTCATGGCGTGCCGGGCGGCTGCGTCCGCCACCGTCGTCACCTCCGAGCCCTGGATGTCGGCGACGAGGGCGGCGATGTCGTCGAGGGGGCCGTCGTCGTCCGTGGTGTGCAGCGCCTCGACGCTGGCGATCAACGCGTCCAGGCGGTCGGTGTCGCCCCGCTCGTCGTCCGGCGCGTCATGGACGTCGGCGAGTGCGGGCAGGACGAGGCGCTCCACGCGGTCGGTCAGCGGGTGCGCCGGGCGGCCGGTGAGTGCGGTGAAACCTCCCGGCGTGAACCGGATCCCGTAGCAGTAACCGGCGCCCGTGAGTCGGATATCGAAGCGCCGGGTGGGCACTCCGTGTACCAACTCGGCGGGCAGCCGGTGTCCGAACCGGTCCGGCCCCGCCTCTGCGGTCACGTGTATCGACGGGTACGAGATCACCTGTGACGGCTGCACCTGCGGGGCGCGCAGGCGCCAGCGCACCGACCAGAACCGATCGACATATCGCTGCTGGTGCGGCGGAGGGGACGCCGAGCGCAGCTCGAACACCGCACCCGCATTCTCCGGCCGCAGGACCCCAGCGGCCGGTGGCGGATTCGTCCAAGACACCACGCGCGCAGCGTAACCAGGATGGGTGACATGACTACCGACGAACCGCACGCACCACACTTCCGCCCCGACGGCTACACCACCCTCACCCCGTTCCTCGTGGTCTCGCCCGCGCGTGACGCGATCGAGTTCTATCGCGAGGTGTTCGGCGCCACCGTCGTCGACGTCACCCACGGAGCCGATGGCACTGTCGCTCACGCCGAGCTCGACTTCGGCACCGGCCGACTGCAGCTGTCCGATCCGGCCGAGGCGTTCGGACTCGTCGCCCCGGGCGGCTCGTCGGTGGTGAACCACTCCTATGTGCTCTACGTCCCCGATGTCGACGCGGTGTTCGCAGCCGCCGTCGCCCGCGGGGCTACCAAGTTCGAGGAACCCTCGACGTTTGTCACTGGCGACCGCTTCGGCGCGGTTCTCGACCCCTTCGGCCACCGCTGGGCGATTCTGACCCGAGTCGAAGACGTGAACCCCGCGGAGGCCAAGCGTCGGGTCGACGAGTGGGTGGCCCAGAACACCTGAGGACGCCGTGTTTCGACGAGGCCTTAACGGCTCCACGGAGTGCCGGCATGCCTGCTCGCGGCGAGCTGGCGATGCTGCTCGATCGTGGTGTGATCGCGCTCGCAGCTCTGCGACCGCGGGTCGCCCGTGGGCCCCGGCGGCGGGCGGTCTAGCGCACGCGGGTCCAGGAACCGCAGCCCTCGGTCTGGAAGCTGGTGTCGGAATGGCGGATGGTGACGGTCCGTGAGCTGCCGCTCTCGACGATGCCGGTGTCGCCCGAGTCGTCCTGCCCGAACCGCTCCCACGAGCACCCGTCGCCGCCGGTCGAGTGATAGGTACCCGGCTGGATGTCGTCGCCTACGGTGTACGTGCCGTCGCCGGGGATATCCGCCGACGTGCTGTCGGTGGTGGTGGTATCGGTGTCGGTATCCGGAGTGTCGGTGTCGTCGGTGTCGGGTGTGTCGGTCCCGGTGGGAACCGCGTCCTCCGTCTGGGTGACCGTGACTGTCGCCGTCCCGGCCGAGTCGTCGCCGCTGGACGCGAACTGGGTGGTGCCCGTGTTTGACGCGACCCCGACCACCAGCCCGACTACGAAGGCGGCGATGATGCCGACGATCCAGGGCCACCGCTTCGCGCGGCGTGGCGGCTGCGGCCCGGAGTGGTCCTGCAGTGGTTGCGTGGTCACCGGGCAGCCCCGGGCATGTCCTGCATCCTGCGACGATAACTGCCGTACCAGCCTTAGGCGTGTGCTCCCAGTGTGTTCACAGGCGATCCGGGTCTGCTCGAGTGCTGGTCCAGGAGGAACGGCACCGAAGTCAACCCGTTGACGGCGCGACCCCGGCGTGTCGCGGGTCGTGTGCCGGTTTTGGTGTCGATTTCAGCGGGAGCCGGAGGTGTCCAGGCGATTTCACACCAGCAGGGGCCGTGCGGTAGCCTCGTACAGCACCGCGAGAGCGGGCCACGGGCTGTGGCGCAGCTTGGTAGCGCACTTGACTGGGGGTCAAGTGGTCGCAGGTTCAAATCCTGTCAGCCCGACACATGAAACGCCTGGTCAGAGAGCATTCTGACCGGGCGTTTTCTCGCCTCGTCCCTTGTTCGCTGATTCATCCGATCGGCCATGTGGCGTTGCCATCTCGCGACGTGAACTCGGCATGGCCCCGGGGGTGACGGTTCGGCGTGTCGTGCGGCGGTTCGCCACACGGTGCGACCGCTGCGGGTTATGAATGAGTGGTGAGCAACCACCGTGTGAACCTGACTCAGCAGGAGAACTCGCTGATCGACGAGACCGCCCCCCAGGTCCTCGAGCGCCTGGACGAGAAGGCGTTGAAGGAACTGCAGAGCCGGCTGAGGAACGCACGCGAGAAGAACTTCAGTCTGTTGCGGCGCCAGGGTGCAGCCCGCGTCGAGGCGGAAGGTTCCCGCGGCGCAGCCCAGCCGGCGAACGAACGGCGCGGCGAGAAGGTGGAGGTCTTCGACGAGGCGCTGGCTCGGGTGAATGAGCGCCTCGACGCGGTCTCCAGCGCCGAGTAGCCGAGGCTGCTCACGGGCAGTGATCGCCGCCCGATGTCGATGAATCCGACGTCGCTCGGTGCTGCAAGAGGGACACTTCCTTCAGCACGACGTGGCCGTGCCGCGTTCCGAAGGAGGATCTGATGGGGCGATATCCGGTGCGTACATTCGGTGTCGCGATCGCGGTGATGGCAGCCGCGAGCGGCGCCGTCGCGATGGCATCCGACGCAACTGCTGCGTCGGCGGGAACCGACTGTGGCGCGGTCCGCGAGAGAACTGGATCGACGGCGCCCGTGATCGTTCTCACCGGCGACGTCGACTGTGCGACGGTCCTGCAGGTCGCGGCGGGTTACATCAACCGGACGCCGGACCCCGACGGCGGAACGCTCCAACTCGCGACGATCGACGGTTGGCAGTGCTCGGTGCCGCTCGTCGCCGGGCGGTCGCACGCCGACTCCTACCTCGAATGCGACCTCGGTAGCAACAGCTTCAAGATCGGTGAGTGACGTCCGGCCTGCCGATTCGGAACATCCGGCTGATACGCGTGCTCCCGTCCGGTCTGATCCAGTGCGGCTCGAGGCGCGAGTCGGTCTCCGTCACGCCCGGCACCTTCAGAATCGCCGCCGCCGAACGGTGGTTGCGCTCGTCGGTACGTAGTCGCACCCATTCCGCGCCGGCACCGAACGCCGCGGTCAGCATGATGCGCTTGACCACGGTGTTCAGACCGGTTCCCCAAACAACAGGGGTGAGCAGCGTCGAACCGATCTCGACCCCGGATGGATCGGACGGGTCGACATAGAACGACGACGTGCCGACCACGGCGATCCCCCTGCGGATCACCGTGGTCTGTCGCCCGTCGCCCGTCGCCAACCGTGCATCCAGCTCCGCAGGTGTGCGAGGACGGGCACCCGGGATATGCGTCCATACCTCGTCGTGATCGAGCACGGCGAACAGGCGATCGGCGTCATCCGAGGTGAGCGCCGCAACGGCGATGCCCTGATTGGGCTGATCGGGTAGTTCGATCGGGAACCTCACGAATCGCCACGTTAGCGCCGCGGCGGACGGCGCTTCCAGTGCATTTCCCCCGACGTGTCGCCAGTGGACGCACCGAACTGCTGCATAGGATCGACCCGGTGACGAGGACGATTCTGCCGCAGCTGCATTGCGTGACCTTTCTGGAGGTCGCTGCGGTGAACGTCTACATGTGGCTGGACGGTGACGAGGTCACGCTGATCGACTCGGGCGTGCCGGGAAGCGCGCCCGCGATCGCTACCGCCCTGCGCAACCTCGGTCGCCGTCCAAGTGATGTCCGGCGGCTCGTGGTGACGCACGGCCACGTCGACCACTACGGTTCGGCGCCCGTCGTCGCGGGCTGGGGTGCGCGTGTTCTCGCACATGTCGACGACGCGCCGATCCTGCGGGGCGACGTCGCCAAGCCGGTTCCTGTGCTGCGGGACTGGGAGCGCCCGATCTACGCGGCGCTGCCGTCGAGGAAGGCGCCGGTGGTGGGGGTGGACCACGAACTCCACGACGGCGACGTGATCGACTTCGGCGGTGGTGCGACGGTTCTCGCGACGCCGGGACACACCCCGGGCAGTATCGCTCTGCACCTGCCGGCGCATCGCGTCCTGTTCACCGGGGACGTCGTGGCCAATGTCCGCGGCTACACGATGGCCGGTGCATTCAACGTCGACTCCGACGCGGTGGCCCGTCAGGTCGCGAAGCTCCGGGAACTCGACGTCGATGTGATCTGCGTCGGCCACGGCGATCCGCTCACCGGTGACGCACTCGCCCGATGGCGTGACGCGGGTTCGTGACGACTGAATTCCCGTGTCGTCAGGGCTGGGCGGGAGGTGCCGGAGCTGGGAAGCGATGAGCCGGTGACCACCCGGGGTGGCCCCTCACGCAGGACGAATACCCGGGTCGGTGACGGGGACCGCTCGGTGTGCGGCGCGGCCTGCCGCCGGGTCGCTACGCTGGGTTCGTCGGATCCCATGACGAACGAGGAGCGCATGAGCTATTACGACCCTCGCGACGACCGCACGCAGCAGTTCGGTGCGCATGACGCGTACCAGCAGGGATACGAGGACGCGTATCGCCAGCAGCACCAGACGGGTCAGGTCGCGGATGTGCGGTATCAGGAGCCGCCGGTGCTGGACGTCCCGAAGTTCGTGATCGGATCGCTGCTGGTGGCGGTAGTCGCGGGGCTGGGCGCGTGGCTCACGACGGCCGCGCTGAACTGGCTGTACCGGCTCGCCGACACGCCGGATTTCGCGGCGGCGCAGCGCTCGCTGACCTTGACCATCGTGGCGGCGGCCTTCCTCACGCTGGTCGGTGCCGGACTGCTCGCACTGCTCATCACATCGGCACCGCGGCCCGGGCTGTTCTTCGTCTTGATCGCGACCGGGGTCGGGCTGGTGATCACGCTCGGCCCGCTGGCGAGCGGCGCGAGCAGCTGGCAGATGTGGGTCTCGACGGGCGTGATCAACGTGGTCCTGTGCCTGATCGTGCCGATCCTGTTGTACAAGGTGGGACGCGCCACGACGGATCTGCGGCGGGTTCGGTTCTGACCCCACGGAGCTACTGAGGCGCTTTATCCGCCCGGGGACAGGTGACCGGTACCGCTGGACCCTGTCGGCCGCCACGTGTTCTGCTTGTCGATCGTGCGTCCCTGACCTGTCGGTGTCGCCGCCCGATCAGGCGTTTTGGCGCGCCGATGCCGGGCAGCGAGACGACGTAGCGAGTAGCGCCGGGGCAGCGGAACCACCTCGCCGGCCGGTTGCCCGCTGCGGATCGTCGGCACGTGGACGCGGCGTGAGCGCGGCGCCAACAGCTCGGGCTCGAGAAGGCCCACGGCACCGTCGTCGAATCGAACGCGGACCGCCCCGTCGGAACGTCGCGACAGTACCGTCGCGCGCCAGGAACGTTCCGGACCTTCCGTGGTCACCCACCCGCCTACGAGGAACAGTTCGGTCTCCATACCTCCCGAGATTATCGTCGGGTACGTGCGACTTCACCTCGAGGAGGCTCGGTGTGACGTAGTTCTGGTCACTCCGCCCTTCGCGCCACCGATGGTCGATCCCGGGCCAGGGAGTTCGCGTGCTCCTCGCGCCCCTGGTGGGCGTGACAGGCTGACGGTATGACGCTCCTGTGGGACCAGCACACCTGCTTGCCGCTCGACCTCGACGCCGACGTCGCGGCACTGGAACGGTACGCCCCGTTGGAGCGTGGTTTCGTATCGGTCAACGTCGGCTACTCGCCGCACTCGTACGAGTTCTCGACCGCGCTACTGCGCACGTTCCGAGCGCGTGTCGCCGCCACGGATTCGCTCGCGCTGGCGTCGACCGTCGAGGACGTCGAGGCGATCACGGCCACCGGCCGGATGGCGGTGGCGTTCGACCTCGAGGACTCGGGCCCGCTCGGCGGGGACCTGAGGCGCGTGCAGGAGTTCTGGGACCTGGGCGTACGGACGATGTTGCCGTCGTACAACCACGCGAATCAGGCCGGGTCCGGATGTCTCGACGCCGAGGACGGTGGGCTGACGGCATGGGGACGCGATCTGGTGTCCGAGATGAATCGGGTGGGGATGGTCCCCGACGGTTCGCACTGCAGCATCCGTACCGGCCTCGACCTCTGCGCCGCGTCGACCCGGCCGACGGTGTACAGCCACTCCTGCATGCGTGCGGTGTGGGACCACCCGCGCAACATCACCGACCAGCAGGCGCGGGAGTGCGCCGCGACCGGTGGCGTCGTGGGAATGACCGGCGTAGGGATCTTCCTGGGACCGAACACCCCGACACTGGAGGCGATGAGCCGGCACCTCGAGTACGCCGTCGAGCTGGTAGGGATCGACCACGTGGGCGTGAGCAGCGACTTCTCGTTCGACCACGAGGAGTTCGTGGTCGAGATCGCCGCGAGCCCGGAGTTGTACGACGAGTCGTACACGCGGTGGGGGCCGATCCAGTGGATGCCCCCGGAGACGTTTGTGACTCTCGGGGCGTACCTGTCCGGTCGTGGTTGGTCGGACCCGGATATCGCCGCGGTTCTCGGCGGCAACTTCCTCCGCGTCGCGAGCGAGTCCTGGGGGCCCGCCGACGGCTGACCGGGTCGGGCTTGTCGGGCCGACGGAACTGAGCCGGGTACCAGTGGGGGCCAGCGCCGCCGCCGGGTCTAGCCCGCCGCCGCCAACGCGTGCCTGCCGGTGGGTGTCTCGTCGTCCTCCTCCATGACGCGGCGCGCGATCCGGCCCAGCGCCGCCTGGACATCGGCGGTGAGCTCGCTCCGATCGGGCGCCTCG
>CAJCHX010000607.1 GCA_903970215.1 Acidobacteriaceae bacterium | reverse complement strand
CCGGCGCCGGCCTGTTCGCGTTCCGCGATTCTGTCCCGGCGCTGTTCGGCTATTCGGTCGCCAACGCACTCATCGCAATGTATTGGGGTGCACTCTGGTTGGGTATGCGCAACTTCTCGCGCAGACCGCCCCCGCCGGCGGTGGCGGTGTGCCCGCCGATCGTCATTGCCGTGCTGTTCGAGGTGGTTCCGCGCGTCGCGGGAAACGTGACCGTGCGGACCGTGATCATCGCGATGACCGGAATGTGGTTCACCGTCGCGATCATCATCGACGGTGTCCGAGACCAGCGCCGGGAGCCGCTTTTGCAACGTGGAATCATGCTCGGAATCTGTGCGCTGTGGCTGATCCCGCTCCTCGGCCGCCCCGTGCGTTGTCTCGTCACGCCGTCCCGGTGCGATCTGTTCTCGGGTGATGCGATGACGGCGGCCCTCACGTCACTGATCCTCGGCCTCACCGGAGCCACCGGCATCACGTTGGTGCTCATGGTCAACGAGCGGCTGGCCCGCACGCTCACCGCCGCCTCGTTCTCGGATCCGCACACGAAGACTCTCAACCGCAGGGGCATGATCGAGTCCGCCGCTCGGCTCGCTCGTGGCGGACAGGACACGGCGACGGTGCTGATGATGGACCTCGATCACTTCAAAGCCGTCAACGACCATCATGGCCATTCCGCGGGCGACATCCTCCTTGCCGCGTTCGCTGACGTCGCCCGCGGCTGCCTCCCGGATGGGGCGGCACTCGCCCGCTGGGGCGGCGAGGAGTTCTGCGCGCTGCTGCCGGGCGCGCCGCTGTGGGTCGGCTCGGAGGTGGCCGACCTGATCTGCGACACGTATCAGCGCAGAACGACGGACATCCCCGGCGGGTCGCTGTCGGGAACCGTCAGCATCGGGGTGTCCGAGCTCGCCGGAAATAGGTTCGACGACGCTGTGGTGCGCGCCGACGCCGCGCTGTACGAAGCGAAGCGGCGTGGCCGCAACCGGTGTCACGTCGCCGACGCAGCGGAGGACTAGGTGCGGTGTGGCGCGAACCCTTGTCTCGGCGTGCAAAGGATAGTCTCGCAAAGGATAGTCTGGGCGGTACCAGATCCCGAGGTAGCGGAGGCTCGAACATGGTGACGGCCCGATCGCGCGGGACCGCGTGACGGGCCCGCAGCGCGTCACGCCCACCCGGTGGGGGCTGTTCGCCGGTTTCGCGTTGATCGGCCTCACCGGCTTCGGAGGCGTCCTGCCTTCCGCGCGGCACGTATTGGTCGACCGGCGACGTTGGCTGACGGAGACGGAGTTCACCGAGCTGTACTCGCTGGCGCAGTTCTTTCCCGGGCCCAACGTCGCCAACATCTGCGTGATCTACGGGCGCCGGTACTACTCCTGGGTCGGTTCCACGATCTCCGTCGGTGGGCTGTACTTGTTCCCGACGATCCTGACCATCGGTGCCGGGTTCGCCATCGACCGCTGGTGGTCCGTCCCGCAGGTACAGCACACCTTCGGCGCCATCATGCCTGTCGCATCCGGTCTGATGGTCGGCTCCGCTCTGCGGTTGATCAAGGGCATGCAGATCACCTGGTGGTCCGTGTCTGTACTGATCGCCACGTTCGTGTTGATGGCACTGCTCGGCCTGTCGTTGTGGATCGTGATCGCCACCACCGCGCCGGTGGCTGTGGGCCTGGCATTCGTGTCGTCGCGGCATCGCCGCTCACACGGCGGCGTGGCGAATGGTGACCGGATCGGCGACGAGGGGGGTGGGGCCGATGAGCGCTGATCTGATCTGGCTGGCCGCACATTGTGCACTGTGGTCGGTCCTCACGGTGGGCGGTAACACCGTGGCCCTCACCGACATCTACCACTACACAGTGGTCGGCCAGCGCTGGTTGACGGGCACCGACTTCGTCGCCATCTTCTCGTCATCGCAGGCGATGCCCGGCCCCAACGGGATGGCTCTGGTGATGATCGGGGAGAAGGTGGCGGGCGTTCCCGGGGCGCTCACGGCCCTGGTCGCCAAGCTCGTGCCGTCCAGTCTGATCGCCTACGTCGGCGGCACGTGGTACGAGCGCAACATCGGCAATCCGCGCGTACAGCTGGCGCGCAGCGCACTCGTCCCCATCACCGTCGGCTTGGTTCTCTCGGCGACGTTCGTGCTCGCCCAGCAGGTCGACGACAGGCCCAGCCGCATCGTCCTCACGATCGCCGCCGCCGCGGTCACTTACAGATCGAAGCTCAACCCGATGTGGCTCATCGCCGCCGGGACGGCACTGGGTCTGGGGTCAGCGCTCACCGGCATCGACATCTTCTGATCAGTCCGTCGTATCGGTCGTCGTAGTGCTGTGTCCGTATCTGGCGGCGTAGGCGCGGTGTAGGTCTGCGTCCCGCACGCGGGCGCGTTCCTCGACCAGATCGGGGTCGAGGTGATGCCGGGCGAGCCGGCTGCGGCGATAGATCTTGTTGAGCGCGATGGCGAAGTAGATGAACGGGATGAGGATGGGCAGAGTCATGCTCATGTGCACGTAGAACGACGTATGGATGAGCAGGAACGGGGCCAGTAGAAGAGCGCAGGGGATGCTGGCCCGGACCACTGTTCGAGTCGCGGCGCCCGGTCCCGCCAGGTCGCGGCGGACCCAGTCGCGCATCGTCGGCGGCAGTGTGTAGCCGTAGCAGTAGGCGAGGTACTGCAGCGGGTTGGGGCGGTCGGGTGCGGTCTCTGTTGTCATCGGCTCTCGCTCAGGCGGTAGCAGGGTGGCGGGCATCGGAAGGTGTTGCCCGCTCACTCGATTCTATTGTCGACGACGGGGCTGTCGATCCGCCGCCCGCGCGCCTCGTCGGACCTGTGCGGCCCGTGGATTCCCTGAGGGTCCGCCCGGTGAGACGGAAGACGACGACGGGGCGCACCCGTGAAGTGGGTGCGCCCCGTTCGTGCCTTACCTCGCTCGCGCTACGGCCGGTGCGGGATTACTGCCAGATCCAGTTCCAGCGACGGTGCTGGCGGTCCCAGACGCGGACGTGGCGACGGGGACGCGGACGGAAGTGCGGGCGGGGGTGGAACGGCATGCTGCCTCCTCGGTGCTTCGGCGGCGGGACTGTCCCCCGCCGGAGAGTGTGTACTCACGCGGGACTTCGGTCGGCGTCATCTGGGCGTTACACGCTATCGAGGAAAACGGATATTCAGGGCTGATTCGGTCGGTACGCTGTCATTTTCCTGTGACACGTGCGGCCTCGGCTCGGCCGTGATCAGCCTGCGGACCTGCCCCGTCGGTCCTGCCGCAACGCGGTCCGGGCGCGCGCGACACGCGACCGGATGGTGCCGGTGGCGCAGCCGAGGACCTCGGCCGCCTCGTCGTAGCTGAACCCGAGCACCCGCGTGAGCACCAGGGCGTCGCGCTGTTCCGCGGGTAGGCCCGACAACAGATGATCGAGCACCGTCGTGGTCACGCCGCACTCCGCGGGGCCGAGCCGGTCGGGCGCCGGATGCGGTGAGGTCCGGCGCCTAGCCGCGTACCGCTGCGAGTCGGTCACGACGTTCTTGGCGATGGCGAACAGCCAGGTACGGGCCTGGGACTGGCCGCGGAAGGTGGGTAGTGCCGCGATCGCGCGGGCGAAGGTCTCCTGCGTGAGGTCATCCGCGTGCCGACTGTGCGCCTGATAGGCGATGAAACGGCGTACCGGACCATGTGTCGCCCGGACGAACTCGTCCAGCGCCGCCTCGTCGCCCGCGGCGGCCGCGAGGGCCAGCGCGGTGAGGTCCGGATCGCCGGCGTCGACATGCACGGGCCAAGAGTAACCGCTGGCCCGGCCGGCTCAGCGGGCTGTCACACTGGGCAGGTGACCGATGCCCGACCCGCCCTGCGGACCGGGGCCGGACGGATCGTCCGGCTCCGAGTCTCGGGCATGACGTGCGTCGCCTGCTCGAACCGTGTCGAGCGGGCGTTGCGCCGGGTCGATCCCTCAGTCGCCGCATCGGTCGATTTCGTGACCGGTACCGCGATCGTCACCGCGGACCCCTCCGTTCGTGATAGCGAGCTGGCGGCGGCCGTGACGGCCGCGGGCTACGGCGTCGCGGCCGGTGTCGAGGTGCCCCCGGAGCCGCGGGACCGCCCGGGAATCCGCGCAGCGGTCGCGCTCGTCGTCTACCTGCTGGCCTGCCTGGTCCCGTTGACCGGTCCCAGACCAGCGGTCGGGATGGTCGCGACTGCGTCCTGGATCGGGCTGGGCGCGGTCGTGGCGTGGTGTGCCTGGCCGCTGTTCCGGTCCGCCGTCGCGGGTCTGCGCCAACACGTCCTGGTGATGGATTTGCTGGTGGCGGGCGCCGTGGGGTTGTCGGGCGCGTGCGCGCTGGTCGATCCGGACTTCGTGGGCGTGGCCGCGGGGATCACGGCGGTGGTCCAGGGCGGGCGGTGGTTAC
>CAJCHX010000606.1 GCA_903970215.1 Acidobacteriaceae bacterium | reverse complement strand
TGGAGCAGCTCGGTAGCTCGCTGGGCTCATAACCCAGAGGTCGCAGGTTCAAATCCTGTCCCCGCTACCACTCGACAGACCCCCGGCACCCACGGTGCCGGGGTTCTGTTGTTCGCCGGTGGTTGCTCGACGGTGTTTCTCAGACTTCAAACTCGCGCCACTAACGTTGTTTCTCGCTAGTGGAAACGTCGCGATTCGGTTGCTTCCCGACCTCTGGATTGATCGTTCCTGTGTCGGCGGTTGTCGTAGGTGTCGCGTTCCAGCTGGCTAGCAGGCTGATCGCGTCGTGCTCCGCGGACCCGGGCTGTGGGGTGAAGACGGTGAGGACCTGGTCACCCGCGGTGCTGACGGCGAGGTTCTCGAAGGGCAGGGTGAGCTGTCCGAGTAACGGGTGGCGGAAGACCTTGGCCCCTGCCTTGTGGGTCTTGACGTCGTTGGCGGCCCACCGGGTGCGGAACTCCTGGCTGCGGGTGGAGAGCTGGCCGACTAGAGCCACCAGGCCGGGGTCGTCGGGGTGGCGGCCGGCTTCACTGCGCAGCACGGCGACGGTGTCGTCGGCGATGTGCTCCCAGAGGGGGAACATCTCTCGCGCCACGTCTTCGTGCAGGAACATGAACCGGGCTGCGTTCGCGGGTCGCTCTGGGGCGAGCATCGTGGCGTACAACGCGCGGCCGAGGTCATTGACGGCGAGGACGTCGAGGCGGCTGTTGAACAGCACGGCGGGCAGGTGGTCCAGCGACTCGAGCAGAACACGGATTCCGGGGGTGACGGTGTCCTTGACTGCAGAGCGGCGGCGACGGCCAGCCGCGGGCGCTAGTGCCGCGAACAGGTGGCCGAGGTGCGAGCGTTCGTCGTCGTCGAGTCGGAGCACCGTGGCGATCGCCGCGATGACGCTCGGCGAGGGGTTCGCGGCGCTGCCACGTTCGAGGCGGATGTAGTACTCGGGACTCACCTCGGCGAGCAGGGCCACCTCTTCGCGGCGCAGGCCTTTCACCCGTCGTCGGCTCCCGGTCGCGGGCAGACCCACATCGGTGGGCGTGACCCTGTCGCGACGGGTACTGAGGAACTCCCGAACCGCCGCGCGTGCCGCCGCCTTGTCGTCCATGGGATCGAGCGTAATAGCGCCGGCGGCCGGTCGAGGGCTGCTAAGGGGTCACTGCGAGTGCCCCCATTCGTAGGTTCTGTCTCGCCCGAGCGTGGCGGTGTTGCCTTAGATGCAGTGACCGACGACGGTCGCAGCTACCGATGAAGGACTCACCTCTATGAAGAAAGCCTCGCTCGGCGCATTGACAGTGTCCAGGATCGGTCTGGGCGCCATGACCATGGCCGGAACGTACACCTCCGGCGGCGCATTGGACGACGCCGAATCGATCCGCACGATCCACCGCGCCCTGGACCTCGGCGTCACCCACATCGACACCGCCGAGATCTACGGCCCGTTTCACAGCGAGGAGATCGTCGGGCAGGCGATCACCGGCCGACGCGACGGGCTGGTCATCGCCACCAAGTTCGGGCTCGTCTCGCACTCCGGCGGCGGCCCCGGCACCGTAGACAGCAGCCCGCGAACGTCAAGGCCGCGGTCGAAGGTTCCCTCCGCCGCCTCGGCACCGACCGGATCGACCTGTACTACCAGCACCGCGTGGATCGCGGTACCCCGATCGAGGACACCGTCGGCGCCCTCGCCGAGTTGGTCGCCGAGGGAAAGATCCTGCACATCGGGTTGTCGGAGGCCTCGCCTGAGACCATCCGCCGCGCCCACGCCGTGCACCCGCTCGCCGCACTCCAGACCGAGTACTCACTATGGACCCGCGATGTCGAGGACGAGATCCTGCCCCTGCTGCGCGCGCTCGGTATCGGGCTGGTGCCCTACTCCCCGCTCGGACACGGGTTCCTCACCGGTCAACTGCGCTCACCTGCCGACATCCCGGACGGCGACTGGCGCAAGTCCAACCCGCGGTTCGTCGGCGAGGCGTTCACCCAGAACCTGCAGGTGGTCGACGAGGTCCGTGCGGTCGGCGCCGAGGCCGAAGCCACCCCTGCCCAAGTCGCGCTGGCGTGGCTGCTGGCACAAGGCACCGACATCGCGCCAATCCCCGGCACCCGCCGAGTATCCCGAGTCGAGGAGAACACCGCCGCCGACGCCGTCGTCCTCACATCGGACCAGATCGCCCGCCTCGACCGGCTCACACCAGCGGTGGGCGCACGCCACGACGACGCGAACATGTCGACCATCGACCGCTGAACCGGCACACGAGCGCGTCGTAGCCGACCCGCGTCGGGCGCGTGCAGCTCATGCGGGCCCGCGGCGGGCTTGATTTCCGCTGGATATGGTCGAGCCGCCACATGGCAGACTCACAGCCCTGGATCGCTGGAGGTTTTTCGATGACAGAGACGATGCGTGCCGCCGTGATCGACCAGCCGGGGGGACCGGAACAGCTGCATGTCCGCGACGTCCCGATCCCGACCCCGGGGACTCGGCAGGTGCTGATCGAGGTTCGGGCATTCGGGCTGAACCGTTCCGAGCTGCACTTCCGCAGTGGCCTCGCCTACTCCGGTTCGTTCCCTCGCATTCCGGGCATCGAGGCCACGGGAGTAGTCGCTGCCGCACCGGGTGGGCAATTCGAGATCGGTCAGCAAGTCGCGACGATGATGGGCGGCATGGGCCGCGACTTCGACGGCGGCTACGCCGAGTACGTCATGGTTCCCGCCGAGCAGGTCGTGCCCTTCTCTAGTGCGCTGCCGTGGGCGACACTCGGCGCGATCCCGGAGATGCTGCAGACCGCCTCCGGTTCGCTCTCCGTAGGACTTCAGGCCGTCGATGGTCAGTCGTTGCTCATCCGCGGGGGAACATCCTCAGTCGGTATGGCGCTCGCGGTCCTCGCCAAGCAGCGCGATATGACGGTGCTCGCGACAACGCGCTCGGCGGCGAAACTGCCTCTGCTGCAGCGTCTCGGTGTGGATCACGCAATGGTCGATACCGGCGACATCGCCGGTGAAGTTCGCACGCTCATCCCGGGTGGTGTCGACGGTGCGGTGGAGCTCGTCGGCGTCAACGTCATGAAGGACACGCTGCGGGCGGTACGCGCGGGCGGCACGGTCTGCTTCACCGGCATGCTGTCCGACCAGTGGACGATCCCGGACTTCTATCCGATGGATTGGCTACCGAACGGCGTCCGCCTGACCGCGTATTCAGGCGAGGCGAGCGATCTCCCCGCCTCTGTGCTGCAAGCGTTCATCGCTGCCGTCGAAGCAGGCACCGCGACCGTCCCAATCGGCCGTGAGTACCGCCTGGACGACATCGTGCAAGCGCACCGAGACCTTGAATCGAACACGGTAGGAGGCAAAGCCGTCGTCGTGGTGCGGTAACAGGAAGCGGGGTGCGCTCCAGCGGCATGTAGCGCCCAGCGTCTGACCCCGATTACGGGCAGCCCGGCGGATCGGCTAGGGTGGTGTTACCAACGCGGGGTGGAGCAGCTCGGTAGCTCGCTGGGCTCATAACCCAGAGGTCGCAGGTTCAAATCCTGTCCCCGCTACCACGTCGCTCGGAGTTGAACCGAGCACCACAGGTGAAACCGCACCACTTGCCGGGTCTTCCCGGCCGGTGGTGCGGTTTTTTGTATCAAGGGGACTCTGTGGCTCCCGATGAGCGCTAGTAGCGAGGATGGTGTCACGCAGTCGGCCTAAGGCTGACCCTCGGCACCGGCGATTCCGCGGGAAACGAGCCCTCACCCGTGTGGCGCCGGTGACGGTGCCTGGCCGTCACCGAGGCGTCATCGTCTGCGTCGCGCGGGCAATGAGTGTGACGCCTCCCATTGGTTGACGCGTCACGTTTATGGACGCTAGGGTGAGGCATCAACCAAAGTCACCCGCCGGTCCCGGCGGATGCGAGACTCGCAGGTACATCCGGTCGGGCCGACCCTGTTCGCTCGCATACATCTTCGAGGAGCCTTCGTGAACATCGCGGTATGGGTCGCGTCCGGATTGCTCGCCGCCGCATATCTCTTCATCGGTGGCACGAAACTGTTGAAGTCCAAGGAGCGCCTCGCGGAGAGCCCCTCCACGGCTGGCGCCGCCGAGGCGTTATCTGCGACGTCGATCAAACTCATCGGCGGCGTCGAGATGCCCGGCGCCCTCGGTCTGATCCTTCCGTGGGTCACCGGCGTCGCGCGCATTCTGACGCCCGCCGCTGCGGTGGGGCTCGCGCTGGTGCAGGTGGGCGCGGAGGTGTTCCACGGTCGACGCGCGGAGTACAAGCAGTGGCCCGTGAACGCCGTGTTCTTGGCGGTGGCGGATTTCGTCGCGGCCGCTCGGACCTTGCAGGTCGCGCGATGAGCGGCGCTCTGAAGTACGCCGTCGTGGGCACTGGCAGCGTTGGCGCAGTTCTGGCGCGACGGTTCTCCGACCACCAGGTCCCAACGCTGTGGGCCAACACGCGAGGTCCGCAGACGATCGACGTTACCGAACTGTCCGCCTCGATTACACCGGCCACCCTTGACGCGGCCCTGGATGCAGACGTGATCATCCTGGCCATCCCGTTCCTGAAGGTCCGCGAGTTGGGCAAGACCCGTTCGGACTGGTCGGGCAAGATCGTCGTCGACGCGACGAACGCGTTTCTGGTGCCCAACTCCGAGCAAATCCTCGGCGGCCGACTGTCGACCGAGTACAACGCCGAGGCCTTCCCGGGCGCCGCGGTGGTCAAGTCGTTCAACCAAACCGCCGCTACGCGGCTCGCCGAGAAGCGCCCACCCGAATTCGGGAAGCGCGTGATCTTCGTATCTAGCAACGACTCTGCGGCAAGCGCGACGGTAGCCGGGCTGTGCACCGATCTGGGCTTCGCCCCCATCGAAATCGGACGTATCGACGAGGGCGGCGTACTCATCCAAGCCCGCAACGCCCTGGTCTTACGCGAACTCTACGAGCTGCCTTCCGAATCGAGCAGAACACTCAGGTGACGTCGGCTGTCACCCGGACCGCGACGAGCACCTACGGGCATCCGACGTCTTCGGCGCCGACGAGTTCCCCGCTGCCACCCTGGTCTCGCTCGTCGTGCACGGCGCCGGGCAGAACTAGATCCTTGGGGGCGGTCAAAGAACCCTCCGCGCCGACCGGATCAGAGGGCCCCGACGACCACAGAAGCCCTTGGCGACAACACCTTTCATGTGACGGCGAGGCGGCAAGTGTCGTCGCTCGATTGCGCTACGCGCCGCCGCCGACAAACCGCCTAGGAGGGCACGTCGTCGGCGGGGGAGTCGTCGATTTTGGCCAGGTGGTGCAAGATTCGTTGGTTGAGCGCGGTGAGCCTGTCGAGTTCAGCTGGTGTGAACAGGTCGACGAAGTTGGAGCGGACTTCCTCTACGTGCCCAGGCGCCGCGTTCTCGATGGCAGCACGGCCGGCCGGCAGTAGGCAGATCATGGTGCTGCGGGCGTCGCTGGGATTGGGTTCTCGTCTGATCAACCCGTCGGTCTGCATACGCCGCACTTGGTGGGACAGACGGCTCTTCTCCCAGCCCAATGCGTTGCGTAGCTGATGGGAAGGCATGCGGTCCCCGTCGTGATCGGAGAGTACAGCCAGGACTTCGTAGTCGGCCCCGGACAGGCCCGATTCCTGGAGGCGTCGAGCTAGGTGAAACTCGAGTCGATAGTGCGCATGGACGAAGGTTTGCCAGGCGCAGGCTTCCTGCGCGTTGAGCCAGTTCGGTTCCATCGTCCTCCCATTCTCATTTGGTTGACAGATCTACCAAACGGGCTATGGTGGAGGAGTCAACCTTTTCCTTGTGATTCTAGACGGGATGCCTCCCACTCCATCAGGAACCCGAATCTCTTCCTCGGCGTCAGCGTCCTGCGCTGAGCGCACCACCACCACATCTCGCCCCAGGTTCGTCGTGCCAGGCGCGAGGGTCAAAAGCAGAACGCCACTACCTGAGAAGGGCAGTCACATGCACGTTTTCGTCGCTGGCGGAACCGGCCATGCCGGTTCCCACATCATCCCCGAGCTCATCGCCGCCGGGCACGACGTCACCGGCCTGGCGCGGTCGGACGCCTCCGCAGAGGCCCTCTCCGCGCTCGGTGCGGCGGTGCGTCGCGGCAGCCTGGAAGACCTTGACGGGCTCAAGGAAGCGGCCGCGGACGCCGACGGCGTCATTCATGTCGCACACCGACAAGATTTGCTTCCGACTGGCGGGATCGATGCCGTGGCCGCCGCGGAGCTGCCGATCATGCTTGCCTACGGCGAGGCACTGGAAGGTACCGGAAAGCCGCTGGTCGCAGCGGGCAGTATCGGCTCGGCTGGAAACCTGGGTCGGCCGGCCACCGAGGAAGACCCGGCCCTT
>CAJCHX010000605.1 GCA_903970215.1 Acidobacteriaceae bacterium | reverse complement strand
CTGGGCTCGACTCCCTGGCGCGGGCCGGCTTCCACACGTTGGGCCTGCAGACCTATCTGACCGCCGGCCCGAAAGAGTCGCGCGCCTGGACCATCCGCAGAGGCGACACGGCTCCCAAGGCCGCCGGCGTGATCCACACCGACTTCGAGAAGGGGTTCATCAAGGCCGAGATCGTCTCATTCGCCGACCTCGACTCGTACGGCTCGATGGCCGCAGCAAAGGCCGCGGGGCGGGTCCGGATGGAGGGCAAGGACTACGTGATGCACGACGGTGACGTGGTGGAGTTCCGGTTCGGATCAACGTCTACGTCCAAGGGCTGACCAGCGTCGATGAACGCAACTACCGGAGATATGCACCGATACGCACCTGATGGTCTACTTTGACCGTGTTGGAGTTCGGGATGCACCCGCTGGGGAGGTGCCCGTGAGCAAGTTCGACACGACCGTCACCATGGACGAGCACGGCGGCCTACGCTGCGGGCGCTGCGGTGCGGCCCAACTCGCACAGCGACGCAGCGGGCGCAAGATCGGGCTGGCCGCCGGGGCGGGCGGGTTCGTCGCCAGTCCGATCGTGGCCGTTGCGGCCGGGGCGCTCGGTGCAGGCAAGCTTCTCAAGTGCGACGGCTGCGGTGCGGTCAACGCCACGACAACGACGCCGCACGGTACGTGCCGGGTGTGGTCGCCGCCGCTCCACACCCCGAACGTCCAGGTGCCCGACAGCTCGTCGCCGAGAGCATGGAGCGAAAGGCCGACGCAGCGCGGCGCATCGCCGACATGACGCCCGAGGAGGCGAGCGCCCACCTCGCCGAACCCCACCGACTGCGGGAGGCGCACAAGGCGTCTCGTAACCGTTGGGCGGCCACACCGAAATTCTCGAGTGGCAGAACCGGGACCGCGAGTACAAGGACGCGATCAAGCTGGCCGAGAAGGCGGCTAAGCAAGCCGAGAAGACAGCTCGGCGCGCGGCGCTGGAGCCGGGGGACGCAAGCGCTCCCGGGGCCGGCTTGGTACCGGACGCCGCGCATTCAGGCGAGTGGCTGTGTTGGTGGGACGGCCAGCAGTGGACCGAGCGCACGGCTCCCGTGCACCCTCAGAGCGCGCAGGGCTGATCCGTATCCAGAGTCCGAACGTCGCCCCCCGCGGCGGTATTCCAAGACTGCTGTCTGAGGTCCGCCTTACACTCTGGGCCGTGAACAGCACCGCCGATATTGCCCTCACGGTCTCAATCATGAGCGCGGCGTGGAATCTGTGGAAATACAGGCTGGACGGCGCTCGGCTACGCGTACAGCTCGTGTTCGAGTACCACGACCTCGCCGGGCATGTCCGAACGGTTACAGACCGGTCTCGGATGACGTAGGACGAGGTGGGGGCGAGTATTGGGAGTATGGGCCCGACCGGCGTGGAGGCCGTCCGGGTGAGGGTGACCAACGTCGGACGCGCCGCCGTGTCGGTCGAGAGTATCGCCCTTGACATCGGCCTGGTCGACCCTCGACGACCGTGGAAGGGGCGCCGATCAATCGTCGCTGCGCCTTTCGTGAAGTGGGACGGGACGACGCAACTCGGGCGGAAGGACTCGACGGCTCCCGAGCGCTTGGAGGCCGGGGCCATCGCCTCCCGCTTCTTCTACCTGTTTCCCGGCATCAGTCGCGAGACGGACAGGGTGAAGCCGCAAACGCTCGTCGTTCGTGGCACTGCGACGGCAGCCGGGCGTCGTCGGACGCTGTCGCCGCGTCGTCGTGCGTGGGAGTTCGGAACCGACGATGAGACGTGGTTCAACTCGGGCTACGAAGTGACACGTCCTGTTCGTGTTTGTCGAGAGCTGTGGCCGTACAGCCAGTCCCCCAAGATTGGGCCTTTGCCGATCGAGCAGATCATCATCAAGTTGCGCACGGGTGCGAGCGCCGAAGACATTGAAGCGTTCCTCGGTGAACCAACGAGCGTGGAGCAGCGGGTCGGCTTCACGCTCGTTGCCCACAGGGCACATGCCGCGTATCACCTGTGACACGCGGCCCGATGTCGCTGGGCATGAACGTGTCGGCTAGCCAGAAGTCGCGCGCGGTGGGTCGAAGCGGTACGGCGTCTGAGCGCGCGGCGTCGTCGAGGCTACGGATCCGCTAAGTCCACTTGAGCATCTCCGGGGCTGGCTGATGCAATCCGCGAGAGCACAGCGCCGCATCGGGCTTGATCCCGAACCACTCCCGGAAGCGGACGCAACAGCCGCCAGCCGCTACGCGCTCGCCCTGAGGCGTTCGCTCGCTGCATCGTAATTCCACCTGCACTCGGCGGCCTCCATAGAGCCTGTAGCGCGCCAACTGCTCGCGTTGCGTCACCCCTGCCACCACCATCCGTTCACGTCCCTGGAGAACAGCATCACGCACCGTGCCGACCTGCTTGCTCGAAGCCTGTCGGATCACAGCCTTCTCGCCAACGAGATCGTTGCTTAAGACGACGACTCGGTTGGGACTAAGCGGCCAGATGATCTGGTGCGCGGATAGCAAAGGTGGTCTTCTGCCTTTGATGAACGGCACCAGCACGGGAGCATCGCACGTGGGGAACCGAGCGCTGGGATCCTCCCAGATTTCGATCTGACGACCGAGGAGGACATCGGCGGCTGACCACAGAGCGCGGAATACCCCTTCGGTGTGGATACCGCTCGCAAACAGCGGGTCGTCCAGGTCAAACCATGACTTCATGGACGGAGCCTGAGCGGCGAGCCATTCAGCGTATTGGCTGTGGACGCGCCGTTGTTGCTTCGTTCGAATACGTTGTGCGGCAATGACTACACAGAGGATCTGGTAGTCATCGAGCGTGAGCGAGTCGGGTTCTCGAAGCTGGTCGAACATCTTCTGCACGCGGCATAATTCTTCGTCAACTGACGTAAACATGGTCTCAACGGCGTTGTGTGGATTGCCGTCAGGGCCGACGACGCGGTGGAAGTTCTCTTCGACACATAAGTCTTTGACCCCTATTGCGCTGAATTTACCGGCAACCGTATCGAGTGTCCAAACCCGGCGGTTGTCGAAGGACCACCGCCGGAGGTAACCCTGAGGGACATAATGGTGGCGACGAACGTTTTTCATATTTTCCGCGTTCGGTCGGTCATGCAACCTGTCGGCAAGTTTCCTCGCAGAGTCAGTCAGACTCTGCCCACCCGCCGTGTGTGGCACCTGGCCCCATGGGTTGCGAACGCTGCTTACCGTCCAACCGCTAGGAGACGTGAACTGATTGGGCATCGATTGAGTCTATTCTCAGCCAGGTGAAGGAGTGAATCGCCCCGGCGAGTCCGGAGACCTTCTAGTTTGAGACTCCAGCCGGTGCTGGGGTCTGGTGGTGAGCGTAGTGTGGCTGCTCGGCTTCGAGCGGGGTGAGGTCGTTGCAGTGCGCGTAGGGCCGGCGGTGGTTGAACCAGTCGACCCATTCGGCGGTGGCGATCTCGAGGTCGTCGAGGCCCGTCCACGGCCGCTGCGGTTTGATCAGTTCGGTCTTGTAGAGCCCGTTGACGGATTCGGCCAGGGCGTTGTCGTACGAGGAGCCCACAGCCCCGGCGGAGGGCTTGATGCCGGCGGCGTCGAAGCGTTCGGAGTAGGCCACGGACATGTACTGCGCTCCGTGGTCGTGATGGGCGATCAGGCCTGTAAGGTCACTGCCTTCGCGGCGGCGCGTCCAGATCGCCTGTTCGACCGCGTCGACGACGAGTCGGCTGGTCATCGATGTCGAGACCGACCAGCCGACGATGCGGCGGGTGTAGGCGTCGACGACGAAGGC